>JADHWZ010000077.1 GCA_016783225.1 Dehalococcoidia bacterium
CCAGTAGTTGCCTGCCCTTTGCCCACGGGTCGAAGAATCGCGTTAGTCAGCTTGTTTATCAACCCGTTCAGGGTTCCAGGGACATACCCGGAGGAACAGGACGATTTCACGATTCCCGCTGTGTGGGCCCTGACCGACTAGTCTGGTTGGCTCCTCCTATGTGGGCTCTTAGGTCTGCGCGGGCTTGCTTTATGCATTCGGGAGCTTGACAAACCTCCACGATTCTGTATACGCTTAGTGCGGATGTCAGCTCTTACCGAACGTTCCCATGAGAGTTGAGATCCCGGAGGTCTCCAGGTCGGTCGGGTGATCGTGGAAGGGCAGAGCGATGAGGGTATCGAGGTTGCTGGTCGCTGTTCTGTGTGTGCTTGTCACCCGGCTTCAGTTGATCTGAGCTTGATTGCGGACACATCACCTTTGGCTATCGGTCGTAGGTGGACGGATGAGAGTAAGCCAACGCTACCAGACACTCTATGATATAGCTCAAAAGCTTAATTCTGGTTTGGCACCCGATGAGGTGCTGCATACCATTGTAGAAGCTCTCTGCCACGCGGCTGGGGCTAAGGGCTGTTCGCTGATGTTGCTGACCCCAGACCAGCAACAGGTGCTACACACTGTAGCATATGGGTTAAGCGATCGGTATGTTCGAAAGGGGCCAGTGAGAGTGGACGCGGCTATCGCGCAGGCCCTTAAGGGTAAGCCGGTGACAATCCTTGATGCTATGAGTGACCCTCGGGTCCAGTACCGGGAACAGGCAAAAAGAGAAGGCGTAGCATCCATGCTATCTCTCCCTCTCACCAGGCGCGGCAAGGTTATCGGCATTGTACGTATCTATACCTCGGAGCGGCGTAGGTTTTCAGCCCAAGATGCAGAGTTCTTCGGTGCGCTGGCCAACTTAGGTGCTGTCGCCTTGGAGAGAGCAGAACTGCACGAGTCGCTGGATAGGGACCTGGCCACGTGCGAAATCGAGCGAACCAACTTGGAGCAGGAAAAGAAGGAGTTCCTTCGCTTTGTGAGTATGGCCGCTCATGATTTGAAAGCTCCTCTTGCTGCCATACAGAGCTTTCTAAGCGCGATGCTTGGTGGCTATGTCGGCGAGATGAATGAGAAACAAAAGCATATGATGGAGAGATCTAGCCAGAGGATTGCAGATCTCATTAGGCTCATCAGCGACATGCTGGATATACCTCGCATTGAGATGGGTCAACTAGTTCCGGAGATGAAGGAGGTATCATTAGCCGAAGTAATAGACTGCTTCGCCGAGGAGGGCTCTAGCTTGGCAAGACAGAGAGGAATAGAATTCTCGGTAGATCTGCCATCCGACCTTCCCTCAATTATTGGCTCCCCACCTAGGTTACAACAAGTAATAGCCAACCTAGTGAATAACGCAATCAACCATACTACCGAAGGCGGCGTAGCGGTACGAGCGCAGGAGGCAGACAACGAAGTCCTGGTCGAGGTTGAAGATACTGGCTGTGGCATTTCCCCCGATGACTTGCCAAGAGTATTTGAGGACTTCTTCCGCGCGAGCAACGTAGACACAAAGGGAACTGGCTTGGGGCTATCCATATCCAAGAGAATTGTAGAAGCTCATGGGGGTAGGATATGGGTTGAGAGTCCTTGTCTGGGAACCGGCAAGGGAAGCAAATTTTGCTTTGCACTGCCCAGGAAGTCGCAAGCAGACGGGTAAGAGGCAGTAGGGACCATATGCAGCTCAGGCGGTTTAGTCTTGCCTGCAGAGGAATCTGGAATGTTGTGGCCTTGTTTGGTATAATCTCACGGAACATGGACGGCGATGGCAGGGAAAAAGGTCCTAGTAGTTGATGATGACCCCGATATTCTGGACGTGGTAACCATGATTCTCGAATCCCAGGACTATGAGGTAGTTGTTGCCCATGATGGTATGGAGTGCTTCGATAAGCTTGGTGCAGAAAAACCAGACTTAATGATACTGGACCTTCTCATGCCTAGGATGGATGGCTTCGCTGTGTACAAGGAACTGCAAGATCCGAAGTGGTCGAAATATCAGGATATGCCTATCCTTATCTTGACGTCGGTGCGGGAAGAGGCTAGCCGCCGTCGCTACGAGTTGGAAACTGGTCAACAACTCGGCGTTGATGACTACCTAGAAAAACCGTTATCGCCTGAGGCTCTGCTTGGCTCGGTGAGGAGACTGATTGAACGGAAGCAGCGAGTCTAACCACGCGGAACTCTTCAAGGAGGTAGACAGTGATGAAAGACAAAGCTAAGATCCTCTTGGTCGACGATGATCAAGACTTCGTGGAGGCGACCAAGTTGGTTTTGGAAAGTAAGCCCTACGAAGTGGTTACTGCCTACGATGGAGATGAGGGACTGGAAAAGGCGAGGCAGGAGAGACCAGATCTGATCATCTTGGACATAATAATGCCGGTTAAGGATGGGTTCAACGCTGCCGAGCAGCTCAAGAAAGACCCTGAACTTCGCGACATACCTGTCTTGATGTTGACGAGCTTCTCACAGAAAGTGGGGGAGACTTCCTTGAGTGTCAGTCAAGGACTCACGTTGGACACCGAGGACTATGTGGACAAGCCGGTGTCTCCTGAGGACTTGCTGAAGAGAGTGGGAAAGCTACTCAAGGAGTAGCTACCCGATGCGGTTTTCTTTGGCCAGCCAGCTTGTCCCCGGCGACAAGCCTGCGGCGTAGGTCTCTTAGTCTAGCCCCAATGACGCGCACCAGTCCTTTCATCACCTCATAACCAAGGAAATGGTTGGAATCCATCAGTTGGCTGAGCTCTGCACCGGCTACTGCTACTACGGAAGAGGGCTTGACACAGAGCGCGGACAGGGTTAGAGAATGAGGAGTTACCAGGGATGACCACCCAAAGACATCTCCCTTGGTGATGATATCGACGGGGACTTGTGCAAGTTCCTTTGACCCTTCGTTGTGCATAGTGAACAGGAGGCTTACTTCCCCGTCCTCCAGGATATAGAAATCCTTTGCCTCAGCATTCTCGTAGAATATGAACTCACCTGCACCATAGGTGTTCCTGCGACATGAAGAAAGGCCGGCTATTTTTTCTAGGTCGCTGTCGTCAAGCCCCACGAACACTTCACATCGCCTAAGTATCTGGATGAGATTCATTCAGACATCCTCTCCGAACTGATGGCCAGAGGTACTCCCTCTGATTGAGGCCATAGCTCTTAAGGTGTATTATAGCCAGTACAGGCAGTAAGGTAAAGCCAGTTGAGACATCACGCTGTCTGGCAGAAAACCACTATTGATGGGTAGGCAATGCCGACACGCAATTCCAGATACGTCTTGCTCAAGAGATCAACGAGGGAGCCATAGGCGGCCTCGCGGTTGTCGAAAGTGTATTGACACGCGTCAGAAGACGTAGTAGACTGCGCTGAAAATCCCGGGCATGAGACAAGTCATCGCCGTGAGCCGAGAACGTGCCGTTCGTCTTGGCAAGAATGGTACCACAGATTCATATCAGCCTCATGTAGAGCACGGCTGAAGACCTGGGCAGCGGACGCCAAAGTCGTGGCTCTTCGTCCAGCGTCCCGGCAGACTAACGTAGCAGGGAAGGGGTGAAATTGGAGACGATTACCATCACGCTTAATGGGCGCGAGGTGAGTGGTCAGCCTGGTATGACCATCTTGGACCTGGCCCGAGAGTCAGGCGTGGCTATCCCTACACTTTGCCATGATCCTCATCTGGCTCCTATTGGCGCCTGCCGTATTTGCATGGTGGAGGACGAGACTTCAGGAGGGTTGATGGCGTCGTGTGTCACTCCCATCGCACCAGGGATGGCAATCAACACGGAGTCTCCGCGAGTGCAGGAGCGCCGAGAGACCTTGATCAAGCTCATGTTAGCTAGCCATCCTGATTCCTGCCTTGTATGTGATAAAGGCAATCGTTGCCAGTTACGCAAGATTGCCTCGGATATGGGCGTCGGAATGGTGGAATTCCGGAGGATTCCCCAATCGGCTACCATTGAGGAAGTCAACCCGTTCATCGAGAGAGACCTGAGCAAATGTATTCTCTGTGCCAAGTGCATTCGGGCATGTCAGGAGCTAGTCGTTGAAGGTGCTCTTGACTACTTCGGCCGGGGATTCATTTCCAAGCCGGCAACGCTGAATGACCTGCCATTGGAGAACTCCGAGTGTACTTTTTGTGGGACTTGTGTGGCACTGTGTCCGACCGGCGCGCTGACAGAAAAAGAGAAAACGTATAGAGGGGCAACGACTGCTGCCGTCCGTACGGTCTGCCCCTTTTGTGGCTGTGGCTGCGACATTTGCTTGGACGTAAAAGACAACCACTTGGTTCGGGTGAGGCCCGACGAAGATGGTTCGCTAAGCCATGGCACCCTCTGTGTCAAGGGGAGCTACGGCTATGATTTTGTGCACAGCCCCGAAAGACTAAATAGCCCTATGATCAAGGAGAACGACGACTTTAAGGCAGTGTCTTGGGAACAAGCCTTGGGGCTGGTGGCCGAGCAACTCAAGCGAGTAAAGGAGACCTACGGTCCCAGCAGCCTTGCGGTTTTCGGTTCGTCGAAGTGTACCAACGAAGAGAACTACTTGCTGCAGAGGTTCGCCCGGTGTGTACTTGGAACCAACAACGTCGATAACGGTAGCCGGCTTTACAGTTCCGCCGGGTATGTAGGTCTTGGAGGGACGGTTGGCTTTGCCGGTACTACGAACTGCCTTGATGACCTCGAGCAGTCCGAAGTGATATTGGTGATCGGAGCCAATCCGACCTCGTCAGCGCCGCTCGTAGGGTACGCCATAAAGCGTGCGGTCAAACGTGGAGGTGCCAAATTATTGCTGATAGACCCGCGCCAGACAGGACTTGCGTCGTGGGCATATCTCTGGCTAAGGCCGGAAGTTGGTACAGACGCGGCTCTCATCAGTGCTATGGCAAAGGTAATTGTTGACGAAGACCTGTTGGACGGTGAGTACAGCGCCAAGAAGACGGATGGCTTTGAGACATTGGCCAGTGGTTTGCAGACCTACACACCGGAGCATGTAGAGGGGATCACCGGGATCTCGAGTGATGAGATACGCCGTGCTGCTCGGACCTTCGCCGAGGCGAGCCGAGCTTCTATTGTCTATGGCAATGGGATAACTCAATATGTTAATGGAACAGCCAGTGTAATTGCCTTGGCGAACTTGGCGATGTTGACCGGAAACATCGGGGGTCGGGGAGGCGGCATCTATGCCCTGCAAAGAGAAAGCAATGGGCAAGGCGCCTGTGACATGGGAGCTTTGCCTGATTTCCTTCCCGGATATCAGAGTCTGGAGGATGCTCAAGCCAGGAAGAAGTTTGAAGGCCGTTGGGGATGCGACTTGCCCGGTGACAAGGGGCTAACGGCGCTGGAAATGGTTGACCGGGCGAGAGAAGGTGGGATTAGGGGCATGTACGTGGTAGGAGAGAATCCCGCCTTGAGTTTCCCGCAAACGGCTCTGGTCAGAGAAGCGCTGGCATCGCTCGATTTCCTGGTAGTGCAGGACATATTCCTCACCGAGACGGCAAGGCTGGCAACGGTGGTCTTGCCGGCTTCAAGCTTTGCTGAAAAGGAAGGCACGTTCACCAATTTTGAAGGAAGGATACGAAGGCTGCGGAAAGCTCTGGAGCCAGTCGGCGACAGCTTGCCAGACTGGGAGATAATACTTGAACTAGCGAAGAGCATGAACTACCCGATGCCATACTCTTCTCTCCAGCAGGTTATGGACGAGATCGAGGAATTGGCTACTAAGGCACAATTTGCGAGTGGACCCGGGCGGTTTTCGCCAGTCGACTACCTCCCGGAGTCGCAGACTTCGCGGGATGGATATCCTTTCACCTTGTTGGCTGGGACTACACTGTATCAGTTTGGCACCGGCGCCAGAACTTCGAGGTCTTCACGGCTGAGCAAATTTTCACCGAACGCCTTTGTTGAGGTCAGCGAGGCCGATGCCAAAAGTCTCGGCATCGACGACGGTGATATGGTCAAGGTGGTATCGCCTGTTGGCGAGGTGATTGCTGCAGCCAGAGTTGTCGAGACAGTTGCTCAAGGGATGGTTTTTATGCCTGTGTCATTCCCGACCAGTCCAGTCAATGGACTGTTTGATATTGTGTTGGACCCTCGGACAAAGACCCCGGCTCTGAAGGCATGTTCGGTAAGGCTGGAAAGGATTGGGAGAAATGGCTGAGGTGAAAAAGAGGCCCAAACCCGACCTAGCTCGGATAAATGAAGTCATAGCTGAGTATGAGGGTCAGAGGTGGGCCTTGATCCCTCTGCTTCAGAGAATTCAGGAGGAGGTGGGATATATCCCACCTGAAGCCACACACCCCATAGCTAGGGCCGTGGGCTTGTTCCCTGCCCAAGTACAAGGTGTCATCTCATTCTACACGCAACTGTACACGAAGCCGCAGGGCAAGAAGATTGTCAGGGTATGTCGAGGGACAGCCTGCCATGTACGGGGTGGTAAGACGATATTGAAGTTGGTGAAGCAGAATTTGGGGGTCGAGGAGGGGGAAACCACCCCTGATTATGAATACACGTTGGAGACGGTTGCCTGCATTGGGGTTTGTGCCTTGGCTCCTAACATAGTCATTGGCATGACCACGCACGGGAAGATGAATCCCAAGAAAGTGGGGCAGCTACTGGGTGATAGAAAGGGCGAGGAGTAGTATGCCAGACAGATTGACCGTTCTTGTTTGCCAGGGTACGGGGTGTGTTTCCAGTGGATCGGATGCTGTCTACGAAGCGTTGAAAACAGAAGTGGCCCAGCAAAAGCTGGCGAATGTTGAAGTGGACTTCACTGGTTGTCATGGCTTTTGCGAGCAGGGCCCCAACGTGGTGATTGAACCGGAAGGTGTTTTCTACACGCATGTTCAAGTTGAGGATGCGCCCGAGATTATCAGCTCTCACCTTCGCGATGGCAAGCCAGTAGAGCGTCTTTTCTATCAAGACCCCGTAACTGGCCAGAGCATTCCGTACTATTCGGAGATAAACTTCTACAAGAAGCAACAGCGCGTTGTCCTGCGTAATTGCGGGCATATCAATCCTGAGAAGATTGACGATTACATCGCCAGAGGTGGTTATAGAGCGCTCAGAAAGGCTTTCCTTATGACGCCTGAGGAAGTCATCGAGGAAATCAAGAAGTCCGGGCTCCGTGGCCGCGGAGGCGCTGGTTTTCCTACCGGGCGCAAGTGGGAGTTCTGTCGGAATGCTCCTGGCGACACGAAATATGTCATCTGCAACGCGGACGAAGGTGACCCGGGGGCTTTCATGGACCGGTCTATTCTGGAAGCCGACCCGCATGCCCTTATCGAGGGTTTGACCATTGCTGGGTATGCGATCGGAGCCAGTGAGGGATATGTATACGTGCGCGCCGAATACCCGCTGGCAGTAAGGCGATTTCGTATCGCCTTGGGACAAGCCGAAGAGAGGGGTTTCCTGGGGGACAGGATCCTTGGCTCAGACTTCGCCTTCACGGTGCGTGTAAAAGAGGGTGCGGGCGCTTTTGTCTGTGGCGAGGAGACAGCCTTGATTGCTTCCATCGAAAGCAAGCGGGGCATGCCTCGCCCTCGCCCACCATTCCCGGCACAATCGGGTTTGGATGGGAAGCCCAGCAACATAAACAATGTGAAGTCGCTGGTCTCTGTTCCCGCCATTATCGATCAGGGAGCTGATTGGTTTGCCGGCATAGGCACCGAGAAAAGCAAGGGGACTGCTGTCTTTGCTCTCACGGGAAAGATTGCTAACAGCGGCCTGGTTGAAGTGCCCATGGGTACCCCCTTATCGACTGTTATCTTCGATATCGGGGGTGGCATACCCCGTGGCAAGCGGTTCAAAGCGGTGCAAACTGGCGGCCCCTCTGGTGGGTGCATTCCGGCCCGGTTTGTCGACACCCCTGTGGAGTACGAGTCGCTGGCTCAACTGGGATCTATCATGGGATCCGGCGGAATGGTGGTGCTGGATGAGACCACGTGCATGGTCGAGATGGCCCGGTATTTCCTCAATTTCACCCAGGACGAGTCGTGCGGGAAATGTGTCCCTTGCCGCCTGGGGACAAGGCAGATGCTGGAAATACTCACCAGGATCACCGAGGGCAAAGGGCGCGAGAACGATATGGATACCCTGGTTAGTATAGCCAAGGTTGTCAAGGAGTGTTCATTGTGTGGACTGGGGCAGACGTGTCCCAATCCTGTGCTAACAACCATCGAGCACTTTCGGGAAGAGTATGAGGCTCACATAGTGGAGAAGAAGTGTCCGGCCGCTGTGTGCGATTCGCTGATGATATCGCCCTGCCAGCATACTTGCCCGGTAGGGATCAACATCCCTAAATATGTTGCCCACATAGCCGCCGGAGAGTACAAGGAGTCTATAGACACAATCAGGGAGCGAAACCCGTTCCCAGCCATATGTGGTCGCATCTGCCATCATCCTTGCGAAGGCAGATGCCGCCGCGGGGAGCTTGACGCGCCCGTGGACATCAGGTCGCTCAAGCGCTTCGCTGCTGATTGGTACTTCGACCATGTGGCCGAGCTACCCGCCCCCGAGCCTTTTCCTCGGACGAGGGACGAGAATGTGGCGGTGGTTGGCGCTGGACCGACCGGACTCAGCTGTGCCTATTACCTGGCCCAGATGGGCTACGGCGTGAGGGTCTTTGAGGCCCTGCCTGTGGGAGGGGGTATGCTCTCGGTGGCCATACCTGAGTTCCGGTTACCTCGGAGAGTCATTCAAGACGAGATTGATTACATTGCCAAGTGTGGGGTTGACATAAGGTATGACACGCCTATCAACGTGAACTTCACCGTGGAAGACCTGAAAAAGGATGGTTTCGCCGCCGTTTTTGTTGCTGCCGGGGCTCAGAGAAGTCAGCGCATAGGCATACCGGGTGAATTGGAGGACATTGAAGGTTTCCACTACGGGCTGAGATTCCTGAGAGACATTAAGGTTGGTAAGCAGGTACGAATTGGGCGCAAGGTTGCCGTTATCGGGGGTGGAAACGTGGCTCTTGATGCCTCACGTACGGCGCTTCGGCTTGGCGCCGACGAGGTTGCTGTCTTCTATCGGCGGTCGCGTGATGAGATGCCTGTGACTGAGGTAGAATATGATGAGACAGTGGCTGAAGGCATAGACATCAGCTTCCTTGTCAGTCCGACCCGTATCGTCAGTGACAGTTGGAAGGTAACCGGTCTGCAATGTATCCGGATGGAGCTAGGGGAAATGGATGGCGGCGGGCGTCGTCGCCCGGTGCCAATTCCAGGCTCTGATTTCTTTGCCGAAGCGGACACCGTAATCGCCGCTGTAGGCCAGGCTCCAGACCTGTCGTTCTTACCGCCTGACAGTGCTCTGGAACGCACGCGATGGGAGACACTGGCTGTTGACAGTAATACCTTGTCTACTAGCGTGCCTGGGGTTTTTGCCGGGGGAGACTTCGTCACCGGCCCTGGTATGGTCATAGATGCCATCGCTGCTGGCAGGAGGGGTGCTCTCGCCATAGACAAATACCTCAGGGGAGAGACTTCAAGGGTAGAGATGTACGA
>JADHWZ010000078.1 GCA_016783225.1 Dehalococcoidia bacterium
CCGCACCCTCAATTTGATACGAGGCTGCCGCTGCCCCCCAGACGAAATCCTTTGAGAAACTCATTTGACCTCCTTCGTTAGAGTTGTCGTCCTCGGCCAATCTCCTCTGGCGATGAATCTTGGTTCAAGGCTAGCATCCGGCCAAAGCTCTGTCAATAGGCGCTCATCAGAGCCGGCTGCCCCCAAGCTCTCCGAGGATATCCGACAACCGAGTACCCAACGCCCCCCACCGGCAGCACACTTTGATTCGCAAGGCTCGTGAAGGATGGCACGCAGAAGACAATAGCCCTCTCAGTTTCCATCTCGGTCTGGGTGCGTGTATAATCAGGAGAAGCATTTGTCTTTCGCGAAGCATGAGGAGGCCTAAATGAGCAAATCCAAGGGATTCTTATTGCTGTTCCTGGCATTCGCCATCTTGCCACTTGGCTCCGCTACCGCCTGCGGTCAGCCTGGCCACAGTCCCACGTCCTCTTTCAATACCTACGCCAATGACGATTGGGGATGCGCGCTTGGCTATCCCAGCGACTGGGAAGTCCAGGTAGTGCCTGCCGATAGAACGTGTCTCATGTCGCCTCCAAACGGTATAGGCACAGGCTCGCTCAGGCTAGACGTGATAGAAGCTTTATCGGCCGAACAAGCCGCCGAGCGCTGGATAATAGCACTGGGTACGACGTGGGGCAGTGTGACTATGTTACACTCCATGAAGATGGAGGGATTGTGGGACTGGTACCTCTCCTACGACTACGACTCAGGGTACGGTCAGTTCCATGGAGAAGCATTCTTCAAGGAGGGTCCTGATTACCTCTACAAGATAGATACAGCGGGTGAGAAGGCAAAGTATGATACCTACGGCTTTCATGAAATAACCCCGACATTCGAGCTGTTGACCGAATGAAGACCGCCAAAACACGCCACGTCAGCTGGATTCCCGAGGACTCCTCTAGCTGTGTGACAGGAGGAATGGCAGCAGCACTATCACTACCCCGGAGGCGCAGCGTCAATTGAGCCGCACGCATCAATGGGCGAAGCTTCATGAACGACTTCGTGCCAAGCAGCAACAGCACCGTGAGTCGCCAGTTGTCCCAGCATTTGACCAAGGCGGCAGTATCGCCACCCTAGGCTGTCCCGTTTCGGCTCACGGCCTACACACTGGTCAAGCCACAGCCTAATATCCCATGGCCGCCTTTTGCTCCAGGTCGAGCCATATCCGGGCATAGATGGGTGAAGGATTGACGGCTCCGGCACGGTTTTCACCGTAGTAATTCTCCACCCATGGCCAGGCATAGCGGTAATAATTCGCCGTCGGCAGCATTATGTAGGGACACTGGTCGATCGCATACACACATAGCTCCTTCAGCAACCTGCTCCGCTCAGCCGCGTCTATCTCCCTTCTGGCCTGGTACCACTTTTCATCAACAGAAGGGGCATCCCACAATGCCGTGTTCCAGTTCTGGCCTGACAGCATTGTCTCCCGGATTCTTGAGAATGGGTTGCCTGTCCCAAAATGGGTGAGATACATGTGTTCGTATCTCTTGCTATACATTGTACCGAGGTAGGCGCCGTACTCTAAAGGCTTGAGTTCAACCTCGACGCCAACATCAGCCAGGTTGCTTGCGACCATAGAGGCCATGTCAATGCTAGCCTGAAGGTTGTTGCACACCATTTCACACTTGAAGCCCTCGGGATACCCGGCCTCAGCCAGAAGCGCCTTCGCTTTCTCTGGATTGTAGGTAAACAGCTCTTGGGCTGACTCGGGAAGCTCATCAATGGGAGTATAGAGCTCCCAATCTGCACAAAATGGGAAGTTAAGGAGAATGGCATGACCACCCATTAACGACTCAATCATGCCCTGCCTGTCCACAGACATATTCAGCGCCTGCCGAATTCTTATGTCATCAAAAGGTGGCGTGTCTGCTCTCATACCAACGGCATTCTGGAGCTCCCCTTCCGGTTGCCATCTCTGCAGCTCAGGGTTTGTCTCTTCCAGGCTCTCGGCGTATTGCCAACCAACCTCTTCGGCAACATCAACCTGTGCCGTCCGCAGGGCAGCTATTTGGGTAGACACATCCACTATGATGGGCCACACCATCTTGTCTACGAACGGCAACTGGTATTCCTTCCCGTCAATCGTCGTTTTGCCCCAGTAGTTGGGGTTGCGTTCGTACGTTGTGCACGTGCCCTTGATATAATCCGTCAGCATAAAAGGGCCTGTCCCGCAGGCGTTTTCCCAGTCACGAGCGCCTGCCTCCGCCAGCTCGGGGGGACATATCATGGTATAGTATCCCCACCCCAGTCTGTAGGGCCAGTTGGCGTTGAATTCATTCGCTTTCACCACAACCGTGTATTTGTCCGGAGCGGAGAATGAGTCTATCCAGTCATAGCGCCCTGGCACAAAGGCAGGCTTTGCCAAGATGCGATTCCAGGAAGACACCACATCGTCGGCGGTCAACTCCCTCGCCTCCATAATGCCCGGCTTATCCTGCCACATAACCCCCTGGCGCATGTGGAAGACCAGGGTTGACGGATCAGTCCACTCCCAGCTTTCAGTCAGACACCCTGTTGTGACCCCTTCCGGAATATACGCCATCGAGGTAAACGACCACTCTCCTGCACCCCGCGGCCCCTTCTGCAGATCCCCAACAAGAAGCGTTTCCTGATAGGGGCCGGCAGTGTAGTTGTGCATCCACTGAACGTCAGCGTGGTCAAACGACAGGTGCTCCAAATCACAGAAGGTAGTAAGAATAGTGAGCGTCCCACCATATTGTGGGTCCTTTTCCTCCGCCGGCGCCACCTTTTCTCCTTCGGAAGGTGCGCAAGAGGCCAGCACGAGAGATGCCGCCATCAAGCAGCTCAGCATCAACCATAAGGCTCTCCTTTTCATCATTATTCCCTCCTTTTCTTCTTTCCTTGCTGCGTCGTGGCATCCGGGGCTCTCCCCAATGCCAAAGACTCCAAGTTAGTCGAAGCACCTCGCACGGTGCACTGATAGGTACGTCCCCTGACTCACACTCCTCCGCGCAGTCACCTTGGATGGGAGCCTTCTTCTGCACATGCCATACGAGTGTTGCTCCTGCCTGTCAGACCCACCCAGTATGGGACTCCATTACGTGCGTTCGGCCTCTGCGAAGCGCGTATGATAGTGTTAAGAAAGACGGAGGCCCTGCTATCTGATAACAAAGGGCACAATAATGGCTATCAGGCCCATGAAGACGACCACGAGCATGAAGAGATTGTATCTGGTATTGTAATGGCTCAAAAGAGATGGGTCATAATACCCTTCTACGCCCTCATCTTTGTACATCTTCAGCAGCCCACTTATCAGCTTTGACCTTGTTTGCTTTCCTTTCAACAACCCAAATATCACGACGAGATTGACCACCACCAACAGAGCAACAAACAAGGTCATCACAATCGTCGTATAACTCTCATCCCCCCCGGCGATTCCGGAATTAATGGCCAGAACCACCAGGTTAAGAAGAATCGCAGTGATGATGAAGATTGTGTCCGTGCGTGTGCTCTGTTGGAGTTCTGTAGTAATATGTTCGTGAACGCGCTGAATCATATGCCCTCCTTATGATTTGGATACATCTCAAAGCTCGACCCGTGCAGTACTAACCTCCCTTTGTTGAATTCTAGAGTCTGCGCCAGCAGGTGTCAAGATTACTATGTGCGCTCCGAGTGCGGGGAAATCGACACCGGAGGTCTCATGCCTCAAGACAATGTGCATTCGGCCCTATTGCGGCGCTCAGACAACTGCCCAAGCCGTTGTTGCCTCACACATACCTGAGCACACACGCCAGGGGAAAAGCCGGCAGGCGCAGGCAGTTGAACACCCTTCGTTGCAGTAGTATCATGTTGACAGTTCTCTTCACATTCGGCGATACTAATGATCAGGGAATTGTCTCCTGAAGATGCACCTGCCATCTATGACGTCATAAACCAGGCGGCTAAGGCCTATCAGGGCATTATTCCAGACGATCGCTATCATGAGCCGTACATGCCCGGAGAAGAGCTCCACCACGAGATGAAAAACATGGCTTTCTTCGGCTGGGAAGAAGAGGGCACGCTGGTAGGGGTGATGGGTTTCCAGCCGGTCGCCGAAGTGACACTCATACGGCACGCTTACGTGCTACCTGATTATCAGAAAAAAGGCGTCGGCGCGAGACTCCTTAACCATCTGATGCAGATGACGGAGAGCAAGCAGCTCCTTGTCGGGACTTGGGCAGATGCCACCTGGGCGCTCGACTTCTACCGAAAACACGGCTTCACATTCATGCCGGACAAGGACGAGCTTCTAAGGCGGTATTGGGATATCCCGCGGCGCCAGGTCGAGACCTCGGTGGTCCTGGGCATCACAATGTAACAGTCACGACTTCTGTCATCTCGTTTTCATAACAAAGAACGCCGAGCCACACCATCCGTAGTACTTCTTGAACGTGTCTATCTCCTGTTGTTCTTTGTCAATTCCGACAAGAGCCTTGTGGTTATTAGTATGTCTCACGCGAAGCTTCTTGATTCGTTTTTGAAGAGGGCCGTAATATTGGATCCACCAGGCGTCCTCCGGCAATGCAAAATGGTCGATGAGGTCATAGCCGCAACCAGCGATCTGTTCCAAGTACCCTGGGACAGTCTTTATCCCCGGATAATGGCCTTTCCAGTAATCGCATATCTCCTGTGGTGGGTCCGGCCGCAGCCAAGTCATCTCATGGACGACCAGGAACCCATTAGGTTTGAGAAACCGTCGCCATTCCTTGAGCCCCCTTTCAAAACCCATTATCCATATGGAACCCTCAGCCCATATGATGTCAAAGCTTCCATCCGGGAAATCCATCTCGAACATGGAGCAATTGACAGTCCTGACATGGTCGCCAAGCCCTGCTTCTTCAATCTTGCTCTCAAGTCTATCTAAGGAAGGCTGGTCGACATCGATTCCTATTGTGTCTCCTTGGCTTAACCTTGCAAGTTCCATAGTCGGTACTCCTGAACCGCAACCTAGATCCAGAAGACGAGGCTTATCCAATTTGGGAAGCATGTGAAACGCCTTTCTGGTGTATCTACTGAGACCCTCTCTCAGCAGCTCTTTGTCTATCTGGCATATTGTTTCTTCGGTCATTAATCCCCATCCACCTTCGCCATTATCTCATCTTTTGTGTCCTATGACGAACAAGTAGTCTCCGCCTTCCTTCGTCTCATAGGAAGCTATCAACTCGTTGATACGGCCGCACTGAATATCTTTCTCAAGCCGCCGGCAACCCTCTTCGATCTCATCCGACTTCGCCCACGCCGCGAATGTGGATATGCCCATACGCATTCGACGCTCCAGGTACATCCTGGGCCGGTGCTTGCCGCTGTAGAGAAAGAGGTCCCCGAGACCGTCCCTGACTTCATATGACTCCGTTCGTATCTCCCCGAAGCCGGCGCTTTGAAGGGCGTCCACGATTTCACTCCGACCTGACATCTGATCAATCGATTTCTTCATTCCCCTCGGGAAGTACTCATTCAACCAGTATCCCCTCATTTGCTCTGAAGTTGCCATGAAAATCACGAATTGGCCGCGACGCAGAACTCGGGCAGCTTCCCCGAAGGCCTGTCTCATATTCGCGAGGTATGATTTAACGGCTCTTCACCGTACCGGTTGGTGGTTTGGGAGGCATGGCGAAAGGCATGGCGGCGACGAAAAAGGCAATTAGCGCCGCCAGCCAGGCGAACGCACTCACGTAGCTTCCGGTAGTGTCGTACACCCAGCCGACGTAGATAGGACCCAACACGGCGAGTGGTGGTGTGAGTAACATCGATGCTCCTTGGATGGAACCGAAGCTCTTCCGCCCGAAGTAGCGCGCCCGTACCGTATAGTCCAGAATCATTCCCGCACCGATGGCAGTCCCGGAACAGACGAGCAATACGTATGCCGCAGACAGAGTTTGGTCGAGAACGAAAGTTGTGATGCCAATAGCTTGCAGGGCAAGCGTCGCCATGATCAGAAACCGGAGGCGATTCCTTGTCACCCGGTCAACGAGGAACCCGATGACGAACCTTGCCGGGATGCTGACCAGGGCCATGATGGCCACTATGCCAGCGGCTCCCATTGGTTCAATTCCCATGTCGGTTAGCAGAGGGATGGAGTGCATGGCAATAGCGGGCCCTGCCACGTCATACCCGCCACGTGCCATGACCAGCAGCCAGAAGGCACGGGTCTTGATTGCCTGCTTGAAGGTGAACTCCACCTCTCCGACTTCGGCGGCATAGTCTGCACCCCTACCCATCATTTGGCCTACGTGCGCTGTTTCCTCCTCAGTTGTAGCGCCATCCGGCAGCAATCCGTAGTACTCGGGCCGGTGCTGCCTGACAAAGGCAGCAGCGAGGGGCAGGCCAACAAGCCACATTACCAACCCACCGGTAACGCAGGTCATTCGCCAGCCTTGACCGACTATCAGCCAGGCGACAAGCGGCAATACAAGCACCCCGGCCAGCCCGATAGACGCCATTCTAATACCCAGAGCCGTCCCCCTCTTTTTGACGAACCAGTTCGAGATTGCCGTATTCATCGGCAGCTCCAGGGCGATATTGACGCCCGTTCCCAATGTGACTCCCCATACCAGATAGAAAGCCCAGAGTGAGTCTATGAAGTTCATCAGTATCAGACCCAGACCTATGAGGAACACACCGCCGACGATTATCCACCTGGGGCCAAATCTGTCGCTAAGCCATCCTGTCAGCAGCGATTGGGGCCCGTTTATCGCCTTACCGATACCAGCGGCAACAGATGTGGTGGCACGGCTGAAGCTCAGTCCTGAAGCTATGGGTTTGAACAGTGCGGACATGCCGTAGCCGTAGTAGCCGGCTCCCCACAGAGTGAGAAGACTACAGGCTACGACTGTCCACCAACCGAAGAATATCTTGGGAAATCCTCTGCTCTTCTTCATCAGGAAGCTTCTGCACAGAGGAAGTCAGAGCCTGCCAACGGTGCTCTGGGCTCTCACCTTACAACGTCCGGTCAAATGGCTATCAGACTGGCTTCCTGCCACCTGTTTGCTAGCCCTTGTTAGGTTAGACAGACCCGTGGCTTGGTTCAAAGACCTGCGGCATTCAGAAGCTAGTCCTCAAAGCTCTTCTCTCTACCAGCAGCGGGTATGCCCTCTTGATCCCAGCCGCGCTTCTGATAGTACAGGGAAAGGAGCCTCTGGAAGTATTCCTGATCTATCACTTTGCCTGCGTTCGGACCAGTGAGGGCGGGGTTTGCGTGAACCTTGTAGGGAAGACTGTCATCCTTGCGACTCATACCGAGGCGGACGTTTACGAGGCGCGTTAGGTCGTACACATTGTTCGAGAGCTCCAGAAGCTGCTCAAGAGATAGGTCTTCTCCGGTCACATACTTGTAGAAATTCGCATAGTGCCGCTCATTTAGCCCCAACTCGATCCAGGGTAGGCGGCACACACCAAGCATGTCAAACAGCGGGCGCAGTGTCTGGTGGTATATTACAATGTCAACCTTCTCTTCATCGGACCAGCTCTGCCCTTCTTCCATTTCCTTCGCAATAGTCCACGCCCGCGTGTGATGTGCACCTATGTCCGAGGTAGCATAAGCCAACGCCATGGAAGTGCCAGCGCGGCTGTCGTAAGCTGACTGTTCAAGCCCTTTCACCTGAAGAATCATTTTGTCCATCTCAGGCCACTGTTGGATAATGCGCCTCGGGCCATCGGCAATAATGTCGCCAATACCTTGCCGGTTAGCGATGTTTTGTATCAGTTCCAGGATAGCATCCTCATCTCCCCAGGTGATATCCCTGCCATCAAGGTCGGCGAGCGAGAGTATCCCCTTCTCATACCCCTCTATCACAGCTCCCACGGCGCTCCCTGTCGAAATCGTATCCAACCCCAGCTCGTCACACAGTCGCGTTGCAGCGAGTATCGCAGCGAAGTTATCGATTCCCAGGTTAGACCCCAGCATAGCGCAGGATTCATATTCCGGCCCCTCAAGTACCGTCCCCGTGTATTTCCCATGCTTCACGAGGCAAATATTACCGCAGCACATGGGACACAAGAAACAGGCGCTATCACCTATCTTGTAATGAGCCAGCATTGTCGCCCCGTTGATCTGGTCGTGCTTGGCAAAGACACTGTCCTTGAAGTTGTACGCCGGCAGAATGCCCTTCTCGTTCGCGTACTCAATGACATTCATGAGGCCTTCTTGCTGCCACATTCTGAAGTACTTGTGTTCCTCCATGTATTTGTAAGCCTCGCTAGCCTCCGCCATCAGCCCTTCAATATCATGGACCGGTAGGTCCCTGTTTCCTCGTACGACAATTGCCTTGAGGTTCTTCGACCCCATTATCGCGCCTATCCCGATCCTTCCGGCATTGCGGCTCCAGGCACTGTTGACGCACGCAGACTTGACCAAGTTCTCGCCAGCCACGCCGATAGTCGCAACATGGACACCATAAGTATCCAGTCGCTCCTTGATCATTCCTTCAGCTTCCAGACAGGTCGTCCCTTGCAGCTCAGCCATAGGAATAACCTTCGTTTCACCGTTGTCGATGAAGACGATAGACAGCTCCGGTGCCCTACCGGTGACAGACAGAACATCGATTCCCGTCTGCCGCAACTCGACACCGAAGGCACCACCCATGGACGAGTCCCCATAGACACCGGTAGCCGGTGAGATAGCCACAAAGGAGTTCTTTCCCGACGACGGTAAGTAAGCTCCGGTTAAGGGTCCCGGTGCAACGACCAGGAGATTCTCCGGGCCAAGGGGGTCTATCTTGAAATCATGTTTCTTCAGATTGTCCCAGACCAATTTCGCGCCAAACCCACGCCCCCCGATGTACTTCTCTATGAAAGAGGCCGAAAGGTCCAGACGCTCGGCGGTGCCATTTGTAAGATCTACGTGAAGGTGTTTCTTGAAATACCCGCTCTTTATCGTCATAGCTCTTCCTTTCCTATCTCCGCGTACTGGATAACCTTTTGTTCTCCCTTCTCGTAGAACTCGATTTCTTTCATCTGGGTGTAGCTCAACACATTGTTCAAGCGTTTGGATTCACCCAAGGCGGCCTCCGGTATCAGCCTCAGTGCCCCCTTTGGGCATTTCCTGACGCATTCCGGGTCTCCTCCGCACATATCACACTTGATGGGCAATTCGCAGTCTTCATGCGCATATATTGCACCGAAAGGACATGCTTCCACACATTTGTAACAGCCGGTGCAGTCCTCCTTGTACAATTGCACGACGCCGTCGACCCGTCGCAGCGCATCAGTGGGACATACCTGCGCGCATGTGGGCTCTTTGCACTGGCTGCAGACAATGGGCATCCTCACCACCGGATGAGGGTACGTGATCAGTACTCGTATCGCCGCCTTCTTCGGGTTGTTCGTTCCGAAGTGTTTTATGGCACACACAAGTTCACAAATCCTGC
>JADHWZ010000002.1 GCA_016783225.1 Dehalococcoidia bacterium
GACATGTGGTCTTTCGTGATTGCGAGGCACACAGTGCCGTGGCAATCTGGGGGAGGTAAGGAGTCAACTGTGAGATTGCTTCGCTTCCTTGGACTTCGTCCTTGGCGAAGTCAAGGACAAGTCGCTCGCAATGACACCCCGGACTCGCCCAGGCTTCCCAAGGCGACTCCAATGTCGATGTAGGCTCTGGAATGCCTTAGCTGCGAGACCATCGCTTCGGCATCAAAGTACCTGTCATCCGATGACCAGTCTGTTCTGGTGGGCTCCAGCACCAACATGTCATAATGGGTGTTGGCCAGTTTGTCGACCGCCCCAGGCTCACCCAAATCATCGATCTGATATGCCCAGTATTCGACCTGGGATATGTGTAGAGGTTCTGTGTCCCCAGTTAGAAGCCTGGCCTCATACGTGGCAGGTTCACCCCCGCATGAGGCCAGGCAAATGACTACTGCGAGGGTAGATACTAGGGGTAGGATCCCCGTCCGACCTAAGCCAAGCTGCTGCATATTCTTCGTAGTATCCCCCCTCTGATTTGTACTCGGACACATCATATTCCCAAAGCAGGCAGAGCGGAGGGCCTGCTACGCTCTCTTTCACAGCCCGGCAAAAAGACCTGACTCAGTGGCGGTGAACATTCGCTCGACGCCCTTGATAACTTGGACGTCGCTGGGCAATCACCGATAGGTGACCTCAAGTGTGACAGGGTTAAGTTGTATGAAGTCATCCAGGCCATCATTGTTAGTGTCGAAGGGGAACCTGAACCTCACCTGAAAGCGGTCCTGCCGGTTAACTACCGCCCACTCCACGAACTGACTAACATCGATTGAGCCAGTCCCCGTATTGGAGGGCTTTAGGTTGTTCAGGGTGGGGAGATAATAGTCTTCTGCGATCAATGCTCGGGGGGGATACCCGACTTCACTTAACCCCAATAGACTCTCGCCAAATGGGTCTCCATACGAATCAGCTTGATTGAAAGTCAGTTTAGCACTTGTCACATCAGAGCCAACCAGCCAGGATATATCAAAACTCACATATCCGCGTGCAATGGTGTTATCGGCAAAGTCTCCAGCCATCACTCGTAGAAACGGATCCACATAATCATCCGACCATACAGTACCTGATTCAGATGATTCGTAGTGCAGAGTTACCGTAACCGGCAGGGTAGGCGTAGTGGGTGTTGTGGCACCGGGCTGAATAAAGATGGGGATAGCCCGGTCCCTATAAGCCAGAACCTCGCCCGCGGAATCATAAATTGCGCCTCCGATCAGGTACTCGCCGGAGAATGTGGCAGGCACCGGCCACTGAAAGGTACCAACGGTGGGCAGCAGATTGTAAACAATGCCCACCCAGGTTGTGCCACCATCCGGCGAATAACCCAGACTCACATGGGCAATTCCCGATCCGGTAGTCTTCCAGCGAATCTCATGGGTGGAGCCAGCGTCCCAGAACTCATCGTCTACGGGTTTGATGATACTAAGGGTAGGCGTAATGGGTGCTCCGGCACCCTGAATAAGAACATGCTTGTAATCCAAAGCCAGATCGTCGCCGGCGGCATTCTCCGCGCTGGCTCCTATCAGGATTTGACCGGATAACGTACTGGGAACCGGCCAGTTATAGGTACCAACGGTGGGCAGATCGTCAGCAAATTTCTCCCAGGTTGCACCCTCATCTGCCGAATACCCCAGAGCTACATGATGAACGTCCGCCCCGTACGCTTCCCAGCGAATCTGGTAGGGGGAGCCGGCGACCAAGGTGTCGCCGTCCTGCGGTGCGGTGAGGGTAAAGGTGGGCTCAGCGCCGCCTGGGGAAGGTCCGGCACCCTGGATGGAGATACCTCTACTATCGCCAGTCAGAAAGTCCTGGTCGGCATTCCAGATTGCGGCTCCTATGTCGCAGTCGCCGGATATCCCAGGCGGCACCTGCCACTCATAGGTGCCGTCTTTGACCGTCGTTTCATGAAACTGTACCCAGCTTGCCCCGTCATCCAGCGAATATGACAGCGTCATATAATCGGTCCCCGATCCCGTGGCTTCCCACTTGATCGTGATGGTGGAGCCGGCAGCCCAGGTCGGGCCCTCTCGGGGTGCGGTGAGGGCAACGGCAGGTGGACCGGGTGCTGTGCAACCTGCGGGACAGGAACAGGAAATGGATCTCCCAGAAAGAAGCAACCACGCCACAAAGCCAACAACCACAAGCCCAACGATTAACAGCAACACCCACCACGGAAACTTGCGGCGGCGATATTCCAGTTGTCCATTAAGGGTCTTTGTCTCTCCCGAACCTGCCGCCGTCCCCGCAGGCCTGATCAGCACCTGGAAGCTGTACTGCTTTTTCGATTCTCCTTTCTCGGGACGCACCTTTAACCGTACCCGAGCAGTCTCTCCCGCAGGCACAGTCAATTGGTCCTGGCTGAACTCGTAACGCAGGCCCTCTTCCGGGTCTTTTCCTTCAAACACCAGGTTTACGTCGGTATTACCGGAGTTGTTAACCGTGAGCCGGTACGTGCCGCTGCGCCCGACAACTTTCGTAGGTGCCATAGCTACTTCCCAGGCAGCAAAACCACGTAGTATGAGAAAAACATCCTCGCTGGTCACTTCCTGGGGGTTAGCCCGGGAAGCAGCCTTTATCTGAAAGGTATGGCTGCCAGCCCTGACCCCGCCTTCTTTGGGAGGGTGAAGGGTTAGCTTGGCCATGTCTTCATCACCCGGGAAAAGGGAAACGCTGGGGACAGAAAGAGTCCACCACGTGGGATCGAGGCCTTCTACTCTAAGGATGAAATCATCCACGATCTGCCCCTGGTTGCGTATGATAATGGTAGTCTCTGCAGATTCACCGGGGGCTAGCTCAAGCTTGGTGGCAGATAGGCTGACGCCGATATTCGCTGACATTTTCTCCTCCTTTTGCCTCCCTGAGACAGGCCTTAGCTAACGTTACCATGACGCCAGCGCAGTCAGGATGACCCATAATATGGTGACGGCTATACCTAACCAGAGCAGACCCATAGCCTTGCCTTTGCCACGTTTCCAGACCACCACACAAGCTATGAGCCCTCCCAACCATCCCAGGAAGATGGGCATCAGCCACCAGGCGCCCGAGGTCCCCGACTTGGCCGACCTGTCCGACCTCCCCGACGTCTTTTTCCGGCGATACTCCAGTTGCCCATTAAGGATTCTTGTCTCTCCCGAAGATGCCCTCGTCCCCGCAGGCCTGGTCAGTACCTGGAAGCTGTACTGCTTTTTCGATTCTCCTTTCTCGGGACGCACTGTTAGGCGTACCTTGGCATCCTCTCCTGCAGGCACGGTCAATTGGTCCTGGCTGAAGTCGTAACGCAGGCCCTCTTCCGGGTCTTTTCCTTCAAACACCAGGTTTACATCGGTATTACCGGAGTTGTTGACGGTGAGCCGGTACGTGCCGCTGCGCCCGACAACTTTCGTAGGTGACATATCTACTTCCCAGGCAGCAAAACCACGTAGTATGAGAAAAACGTCCTCGGCGGTCACTTCCTGAGGATTAGCCTTGGAAGCAGCCTTTATCTGAAAGGTATAGCTGCCAGCCCTGGCCCCGCCCTCTTTAGGAGGGTGAATGGTTAGCTTGGCCATGTCTTCATCTCCCGGGAAAAGGGCAACGGCGGGAGTAGAAAGAGTCCACCACGTGGGATCCAGGCCTTCTAGTTTAAGGATGAAATGGTCCACGACCTGACCCTGGTTGCGTATGGTAATGGTGGTCTCTACAGACTCACCGAGGCCTACCTGGAGTTTGGTGGCAGATAGGCTGACGCCGATATTCGCAGACATTCCCCCCCTTCGCCCCTCTGGGCCGGGTGTTGACTAATACTATCAAGAAGGCGTGTACTTTTTCAACCGCGGCAGAAATAGTCGCACTCCGGCTGGCAGCTATATATTAGGCTTCTGCTTACCTATTTTCAAGACATAGGTAGTATGAGCCGGCTTTTCTGTTTCGATGATTCTCCGAACAATGTCCGCACTGATTTTGGAAGTATCTGGAACATCCAGAGTCACCGAAAAACAGCAAGCCTGGTCTTCTACATCATCAGGCTGAGAAGTAGCCCCCTCGGTATTAGCTTCGGACTGCATCGACGGAGTACCAGTATGTTCAACGATCTGAGGCGTGACCCCGGTGTAGATTTCCAAATACCGGCTCAACCCTCGTTTTGTGCCCTGCCATCGGTAGAGCTCCGCTACTGACCTTACCAGTTCAGGTTGCCTCGTTTCCGGCCATCTCTCGTCAAGGACCAGCCCCACCCAGGAAGCCAGCCAAGGCAAGAAGGATTGCGGAGTAGTGCCTGGATCAAAATAGAAGGCTGAGGTATCCACAACACCCTCCAATGTCTTGAGGATATCCTCAAAAATACAGAGGAATCGTCCGACAAAATCATCGTCTCTAAACAAGGCTGGCAGGCACTGCAAATAGCTACTACATCGTTTTGCTTCCGTATTCTGTGAATCAATCATCCGTAACCTCTAATCATTAGTAGTCAAGGGATGGGCTCAATACGTGGCCATCGTCTTTACGTCACCGCAACTTTATGCTCGAAAGAACAAGGCAACTGCCCTGGGGATAGACTTACTTTGGCAGTTGCCTCTCCCAGCTTTCCTGTCTCAACGTCTTCCACAAATAAATCGACCCCTTCCACATAGTCAACGCCAGGCAATGCCTGGACGAGTGAGTGCACATCTGATGCTAAGACGTCGCGGTCGAAAGGCCAGCCAGCATTTTCCGGACCGCCAGTTATCGGGTTGATAAACTGAGACAGCTTCTTTTCGATCTCGCCTTTAAGTCGTTTGGGGTCAGTTTTGGCTTTGGCTTTTACTTTTACCCCGGCAGTAACCCAACGGTATTTCGGCTCACTGACTACCAGCTTGGTAGTGAGTAGCCGGCGTTCATCGAGATAATTTGTCACCTCCTGGCGCAGATGATCAAGCAATACCAATTCTTCCTTCCGGATAGTGCCGGCGCCAGCAGCTATCAACGGTACGATAAGCAGTCGCACAGTCCCTGGAGGGGATGTATCCTTCTCGCCGGCGCTTTTCGGCACCAAACACTTAGCTCGAGCTACTCCTGAAGAAGCTTCATAGGCTAAATACTCGAAATCCTCAGCAGTAACTGCTCTGGTTCGTGCTTTAAGCACTTGTGGAGCACGCAACTTGGCACTTTCAAGGCTCTCCGAGTCAGTACCTCCACTTGCCACCTCCCAATTGGTCACCGAGGCGACATAAGGGATAGACGATTTAAGCACGGTCACTGTTTTCTCACCAACGTTGCCTTGTACACCGCCGCCGCATCTATAGCTTGAAAAACGTACTCGTTTACCCTTCCGTGGAGTTGCTCCAAATTGGCGCTCTTCTCCATCGGGCTGTCTCAGACGGGGACCGAACTGGATTTCACCGCTGACACTGTCACAGATGAAGTGAAGATCATCAGGCCCTGAAGCCCAGAAGTCCTTGACCTCTTGCCACGGTTGCCAGCGACCCTCTTCTTCCTCCACCTCTACAGTCTCACCATCATCGCGGCTCAAAACCGGTGTATTCTGCAAGTAGAAGATTTGCCCCCCGTCACCGTTGCTCCGCCCTAAGACCTCCCCCACAACTTTGAAGGCGTGGCTAGCAGACACCGTGCCACCGACGCAATGTGAATCAACACCTCGTACTCGGGGAGAGTTGGTATATGCGGGTTGCCTTGGTCGTGCCCTTCTCACCCGGCACCGTATCCAGCACGCATTTTTTCCATCTACTTCTGTCAGGTCGCAGGAATAAGGCACATGAAGGATAACCTCTCCACTCTTATTGAGCCCGCCGGTGGCGTCTGATTCTAGCCTCAGCCTTGCCCATGTGCTGTCCTCACCATCCCAGAATTGCCAGGCAAGAGGCGGATTGCGGGGATCAACGCCTATGCCTTCTATGCTGGTTTCAAAGATGAGGCGAAGAGTATTGCCGGCAAGATTCTTATTGTAGCCAATATAGAAGGCGTCGTTCCGTTGTGGCACCTTTTGAAAAATGTCCATTAGCTCCCTGGTCTGAAGTACCGGCATGTAGTCATGAAAGGTAGTACCACCCCGGCAGATCATACAGTAGACCATCTCAGGCGCTTCGATTCTGAGGTCTCCGACCGTAGTAAAAGACACTGCATCCTGGGTTTCTGTGCGGACTGTAGCTACTTCAGTGCCCCTGGGAACGGTTACCGGCTCAGGCTGAGGCGCTGATAAACGAAAGCTGATGTCGGCCTTGGCCGGGTGAGCTGGTAACAATTTGACCCCGATCAGGTCAAGAAACTTGATGTAGTTTTTTTCCGGAACCTTGTTAAGTCGGTAGAGAAGAATATCCACCATCCAGGCAAAGAGTTCGATAAGAGTAATGCCGGGATCACTCAGGTTATGGTCAGTCCATTCCGGGCAATAGCGAGGGATTAGACTCCTCGCTTCCGTCACGATGTCCTGGAATTTGCGGTCATCCAGATTCGGTGCTGGTAATGCCATTTCTTGCCTCCTTCTCTGAACCTAGCGTGACAGGTAGAAGGGATAGACGAGATTTCGTTCGTCATTGGTAGCCCTTATCCTGTATTTAATATCTATCACTAGCCGAGATGTGTCAGTGGGGTCTGGGCGAACATCCACATCAGTAACCTCAATACGTGGTTCCCACCAGCCCAGAGCTTCTCTCACATGATGAGCGGTCAGGCTCCAGGTTGCAGCACTGTTCGGGGCGAAGACCAGCTCATGAATGCCGCAGCCAAAACCAGGACGCATGTGCCGTTCCCCTCTAGCTGTGCTCAGGATAACCTGAATAGATTCCTCAACACCCTTCTCGGCATATGACAGTGCAATTCCCCCCCGTCCATTAACCACGAGAGGAAAGCACCAACCACTACCTATGATATCTTTGGTCTCGTTGTTTGACTTTGCCATATAGCTACCCTCAACATGCGCTACCTATACCGTAATCGTTTCTTAATGATTGTTTAACCTATTAGCACAGTAGGACATCCCATCACAATGGAATTGGGGGGTCCGCTCTCAGTAATCATGTCGCCTTGCCTGACTGCAGGAAGGTTATTGATAAGAACCGTTACGCTGCCGGCAGGGACTATCCCACCGACGTGGGGAACAGTTCCAGTCAAAAGGGGACAGTTATGGAAGTCGGAGGTGGCCCTCCAGGCAGGCATACCACCTATCAAGACATTGGTGCTCCCGGGACCGGGACCAAGGGGAGTACCGTGAGAAGTCATATCTCCAACTCGAGCTGCCAGTGGCATATCTCCTCCTCTAGTTTATTCTTACCATGGCACCCTGAATCGTTACGTCGGCTCCGGCCTTCAAGGTCAGGGTCCCCGTGGCATTGATCTCAATCATTTGAGCATCTATACCTAATTTGTTAGCACTGGATACTGTGATAGAATTCTGTGCCGAGTCCATTTTTATCACGTTGTTGCCGGTCTTATCCGAGATTTCAATCTTCTCCTGTCCTGAGGAATCATCCAGGAGAATCTTGTGTCCGGCCTTGGTATGGATCTCTATCTTCTCTTTCTTGGCTTCGTCGTTATCATCAAAGATAATTTCATGACCGCTTCGCGAACGAATCTTGCGGATGTTGTTCTTGCCATCCTTGTTTCCTTCCGGGGGTTTGTCGACTCCACCCCACAAGCCTCCCAGGATGTAGGGACGATTCAAGTCACCGTGCTCAAAAGCTAACAGCACCTCGTCATTCACTTCGGGCAGGAAAACCATACCCCGGTCCTGGCCTGCCATAGGGGTGGCGATACGAGCCCAGTGGCTCTCGGTCCCTTCCGCCAACCAGGGAAACTTGACTTTCAACCGTCCCATTTCATCAGGGTCCTGATTATTTGTGACGATTCCAACTACGACACTGTGGCTTCCACTGCCGCCGCTTCGGGGACTGATTAGTTCCCCAAGCGTGTTGGCATGGCGGCCGGTGATATGAAATCGAGTGGTATAGCCTTTAGCATCATAACGGTGGACGGCATGAGTAATGCGGTAGCGCCCCTGGAAGCGGTCACTGAGTCCCTTGAATTCAGCCATCACCCCGGCACGTACTGCCGGATTGCCGGAGCAAACACCATCTGCCAGAATAAAATCTCCCCCCATTTCCTCACAGAGGGACTGTGCCAGGGAATCAGCTTCTGCCTGAGTACTAACCACACGATTTACCACAATTTCCTTACCAGCACTGCCAAAAGCCGCTTCGGCAACCTGTCCTCCTTGACGGCGTTCACCAATTTCGGGCACGTCTTGAGCGCGGCTGACTCTGCCAACGATTTCCCGCTTTGCCTGGGGGTCCCAGCCCCGAACCTCCACTTCAGATGTCTGCTGCGAGGTAGTGAGACGGGCATTGAACTCCAGCAGATTGACTCCCCACTCTAAAGTTGGTGCCTGTGCACTATCCTCGGGGATGCGCTGGAAATACAACGTGCCGCCTTCTACAAAGAGGCGAAAGCCAATCCGCCTGGCTCGACCTTCAAGGAATTCTAAGTTTGTCTGATTATCCTGAAGCACATATTCGTGCACCTCGGATGTGGACTCGGCTTCTACCTTTAGCCCCAGGTCACGTGCGATTCTAGTAGCAATATCGCTATCGGTGACTTGAACAAAAGACCTCGTCTGCCTTCCCCGATTCAGGCGATGGGACTGGTCATAGCCCCGCACCGCCATGGTTGCCCCGGCGCCGTGTTTGAAGCTGGTCTCACACGAAGTGACCTCCCCCGTTATCAGCTTGACCTGACCGCTTTCACCACGGACGGAGATTTCAATTTCTTTCCCGATAGCCATGGTATCGGAATCAGTCCACTCCAGCTTAGGGTCACGGATTTGCACCGCAAACATGTCAGGGATATTGAGAGCGTCATCCACCTCGGCAAGGATCAGGTTATCCATGATCCCCTGCGGAGCATCAGCCCCGTCAAGCTTGATATAAAACTGAGAGATAAGGCCGGCTTGTTCTGGCATATTAATCCTTTAAGGGGCAGGTGCTATGGACAACACTTGCCCTGGAGTCAGCTCCATCGGGTTTTCAATGTTGTTAGTGTCCGCTATAAACCTCCACAAGGTAGAGTTGCCATATTCTTCATAAGCAATCCAGTCAATAGACTCACCTTCCTTCACTACCCTGGCTTTGTAGCCAGGTCTGCTGGCTGTTGTAGGGTTTTGAAAAGGAAACTTGTCGGCTTCCTCGGTCTCCTTGAAGGTAACGTTCAGAGTAGCTCGCACCGGCGTACCGTCGGATTGAAACATGGTGAACTTCTGACTGATATTCGTTATCACCGCCTTAAACGAAATCATTGGACCCCACTGGAATTGACATAGAGGTGGCCTCCCCTTGGCAGTTGTCCTGTCTGTTAGCATAGAGTCAATCTTCATTAGTTCCCATACCTTCTCTGTATGCTTGCGAACGTCCTCTCCCTTTTCATACGTATCAAAGAAAAGCTCCATGGTCAGAGTTGACGCCCCGCCACCGCTGAATTCCAACTGGGGCACACCTTTTCCTTTCGCTTCCCCCGCTTGCCAGCTGTTTTGCTTGGTTATGGTATACTCCTTGGGTCGAAACATGCATTCAACCGTCCAACCCTGGCGGGTTCCATCCACCACGTAGATTTCTGCTTTGGCTAACTCGCCACTAAAACCGTTCATTCTTAAACGCCTTTTCTATATTATTGCTTGAGTTCGCTCCCTCTCAACAAGGAGCCGCCGCTTTAGAATATCGTAGACGCCCGAGGCCAAGACCTCGGTGTCAATAGCTAGTGCTGCCTCACCAAGCGCTTGAATTGCATTTTCTTCACCTCCTGTTGTCGCAGGCAAGGCTGTCTCATCCGTTCTCACCGTGCGCCGACCTACAGGAGCCAGTGCCAGTCCTATTCCCAAATTCCGGCCCAGGCCACCGGCCTGGCCGTATCCCGCGCTTTGCGCTATGGTCCCCGCTGACTTGGTTTCTGCTGATTCTGCTGCCTCCCCGTTCACCACCTTTCCCCCCAACGTCAGCGGAACATTGCCCATCAATCCCTGTATTAGTGACAACTGCCGAAATCCAGGATTTTGGTCTGAAACCAATCGAGGGCTTACCTCACTAAAGTCCGTGAAGGCAGTGGCTGCAAAATCCGCAGTTTGATCACGGTGAATTAACCTCGGGCCTGGCAGATACAAGTCAGGAGCATCTGTAGCTTTTTTGGGTGAAACGGTATTTGATGCCACCGGCAAAGGCCGGGGTACTTCGGAGTCTTGACTCATATCTAGAGACAGGGGAACAAAATGAGACACCGCCGGCATGGGCTCTTTGTCCATCATCACCACCTTTCTTGGAGGCAATATGGGCCCTGCTTCGCTGTGCCGTACAGAGATGGCAGGGATGAACTCGGGATAATAATAAGATTTGCCAGCGGGCTCGAAAGGTGCCTGTGTCGGCTCGTGAGAGCCTTGTTTTCCGGGGAGTTGGAGCATTGGAATTACTGTCACTGTTCGCCGTTTTCTTTGTGCAAGCCCCATATCTCCAGGTGGCAGTGTCGGCAGCTTCAGCAATTCCAGGATGGAGCCTCCAAGAGCTTTGGATTTCTGTCGCTCGACTGCGGCCTCATAAGTCTCATCCTCGCCAGAGTAATAGACTGGTGATAGGAAAATGTCATCATCTGGTAAGGGAAGGGATATCTCAGCCAGGCTGTCATCAATCGTTTCGTCCCATCGCGTCATGGCCGGCCAGTACCTTTTCCTGCGCTGCCACCACCTTGGGTTAAACCAGGTGAAGGACGCTGGCGACAGGAAGACATGTGAGCTGCGACTGAAGCGTGGCACTGAAGCAGCAGACAGATAAAGCCTGGAAACCAGTTCTCTGACCCAGTCCATGTATACGCTACCGAGTTGATGAACTGGCTGGGCTAGAATCGGTATCCGTCTCCACAGTTGAGAGCCGACAGTAAGAGTTGGTAATAGCCAATCCAACAGCTTCCGAGCTCGTCCGGTGATATCTGTTGCCAAGTCACTGCTGATAGTCAGCCAGGCTTCCTTGCTGCTATTTTGTTTCATTGCATTCTCGTGTGGCGTCATCGACTGTTCCCTTAGCCCAGGTTCATCCCCTCGTGAGTCAGTTCCAGGGACTCGATAGCGACGGTGTTCTCCTCCGATTTAAGGCCCGGGCCTGACCATTTCACCGGATAGGCGCGCTCAAAGCTCCATCGTTTCACCTCCGAGCCCTTTGGGTCGTAGAGAATAATGGAGAAACTCTTGCGTTCGACTTTCCCTTGAATCACCTTCGAGTACCACTCCCACAAGGCGTTGGAGTCAGTTACTCCCCGTTTCAGACTAACATTGGTGAACTTGGTTCGCCCCGGCAGCTTATCGGGATGGTCGTTAACACCTCCCTGCTCATAGGTGAGCACTTCTGTCTCAGCTTCCAGGCCGGAACATTCGCCAAAAGCAGCTTCCTCAATTCCATCGATTTCTACGTGGAAGCGACAGGTGATATAGGGATCAACTCTCTTGGCTGTCTCTGGCATTGCTGTCTTTTTACCTCCCGATTCGATCCTTCTCCAGTAATAGCTCGCGCTCCATCATCTGGTAGACTCTCTCGGCTATTTCTTCGGCATCCACGGACGGAGTTGCTGCCCATCTCTCCTCAATACCTTCAGTCCAGCGACGCACATCTTGCTCTGCCGTTTCAGCCATTGTCTCCATTGTCTCTAATGCCGACCTTCCCGCGGTCGGAAGCGCATTTGACGTGGCAAGCTGGGGTGCCGGAACAGCTGTTTGACCATGATAGCCCGGCCTTATGGACAGTTGAGGCACTCCAGATACAGGGAAAAGCTCTAGTTTGGCAATCTCATACCCCGGAACGACGGGCTGAGGGTGAGTCTGTTGAATAACATGGGTAAGCTCATGAACAAGCAGCCCTTTGCCTTCACCTGTTTCCGTTTCCATCTTTCCCTCGCCGGCGAAAATATCAGCACCGATGGTGAAAGCTTCAGCTTGCAATCTACGGGCCAATTCACCGGCCTGCTTTGTCCTATGAACACGGACATCTCTAAGGTCATAGCCAAAGGTAGACTCCATTTCTGAACGAGTCGTCTCGTCGAGAGCCTCCTCTGAATCCAGCAGGTCTTTGCTCCCGGCCACAACCCGCAGAATATCAAACAGCTTCGTCTTCAGCTTAGCCCACGCTAAGGCATATAGCCCCGCCGTGCCCACCGTGTAGGTCACTGGTACCTCCTCGTCTTTTGCAGTTATCACATGCTATTGGTCATTTCGGCCAGCTTCCGATTGATGCCGGCAATTTGTTCCACCCAGCCCTGCCGCTCGGCATGCTCCAGCTCCAGGATATCCTGGAGCGGCCAGTGAAAGTAATAGGCTAAGTAGGCTACCTCCTCATAAAGCTGCTCGAGGGGGTAGCCAATTATTCCCCCGGGTGCCCCAAATCCACCCCGAAGGTCTTGTTGCACTCGGGACAGGTAGCCTGAACCATGTCATCACCGTTCTCGTTAATCTGCCGATAGTAGTTCTGGAGATAGGCAAGGTCTGCTGAGAAAAGCTCCTCGACAACCTTTGTATTTATGTCCCGTAATTCACCGAGGCGAGAAATGACCCGCGACAGCAAGATGACTACCAGGTAAGCCTGGTTAGCCTTGACTCTCGGATCCCTTAAGGGCAAGATTTCATCGGCTGCCGTTGCCAGACGCATGACTCCGTTCTTTTGCAGGTTACCATCACTGTCCACGTATCCCCTGGGCAAAGTGAATTCAAACTCGGTTTGCAGCATTGTCCTTTACCTCCCTGACTTAGTGGTCACGAGCAATCCCTTCGTGGACAATTTCCAGTTCCTCAATGCCGATTTCATTGTTTTCGGCATTAAAGCTTGGCCCGGACACCTTGCGCGGCCAGCCGTCGCTAAAGTTCCATCGGGCGATTTCATTATTGGTCTGGTCATACATGATGATGGATCCATTCTTTCGTGCCCCACTCATGTCGCCTTCTTCCACCTTCTTGCGCCATTCCCAGACATCCATGGAATCGGTAATGCCGCGCTTAAGGCTGATGTTCTCCCATTTCAGGGCACCGGGCATTTTCATATACACCAGTCGCCCTTTGTCCGTCTCCTTGGCTTCGATAAGCTCTGTCTCGGAACCCAGCCCGCTGCACTCCTTGAAGGTACCCACCACCGCCCCTTGAATATCAACATAGAAACTGAAGGATGCTAAAGGGTCTTTGCGCATTCCCAACTGTGGCATCTAAGGTCACCTCCTTTCTCAATCATATTCTTATTCGCTTACTGCAGCGCCACCAGCCCACTGGCTGATGCGGAAAATGACAAACTCCGCAGGTTTTACCGGCGCCACGCCGATCTCAATGATTATCTGACCGGCGTCCCTTATCTCGACCGTGTTGAGTTCTTCATCGCACTTGACGTAGAAAGCCTCGTCAGCTGTAGCTCCGAAGAGAGCCCCCGCACGCCATACTCGGGTGAGGAAAGCCCTGATATCCCGTTTTATGCGCTCCCACAGGTCCAGGTCGTTGGGCTCAAAGACCACCCATTGAGTGCCCAGCTCAATAGACTCCTCAATGAAGTTGAACAGGCGGCGGACATTGATGTACCGCCACTGGGGGTCACTGGACAGGGTTCGTGCCCCCCAGACCCGAATGCCCCGCCCGGGGAAGGCGCGAATGCAGTTGACGCCGATGGGATTGAGTATGTCCTGCTCACCCTTGGTAATCTGGTTCTCTATCGCCATTGCTCCTCTCGCTACCTCGTTGGCTGGGGCCTTGTGAACGCCACGCTCAGTGTCACTGCGGGCATAGATACCTGCCATATGTCCACACGGTGGCACCAGCATGCTCTCACCGTTGCCCAACGGGTTGCCCACTCTAATCCAGGGGTAATAGACGGCCCCGTACTTGGTGTCATAGCCCGCCTCTTTCATCCGCCAGTCCTTTATCTGCTGCGGGCTCAGCCCTGGCGGGCAATCCAGGATGGCAAAGCGGTCCTTCATGTTCTCGCAGTGACTAATCATTGCCAGTTGAACTGCCTTCACCCCGTCCATGGACAGACTACCCGCCTGATATAGGGACATCAGGTCGGGAACGCAGACCATGGTGACCTCTTCAGCAATCTCAAAGCCGGAGATTCCAGTGCGCTCAGCAGCATCGCCAACGATTACACCACTGGAAACTTTGGCCAGGGCAGTGGTCTTAGCTTCGGCAACCGTCAGTGGATAGGTGCCGGGGCTAGGTGTTCGCTCGGCCAGGGATAGGGCTGACTCCTTCTCCGCCACCCGAACCAGATTGGACTCGCTGTTGACCACTTCCATCACATTGCGCGTTCCTTTGGCCTTTCTCAGGGTAAGATTCTCAAACACCTCCTCGGTGGCCCCGCGGCGGACGATGAGGTTGAACTGGTCTTCAGTAACGTCTTCACCGCTCGGCTTAACCACCTCGACTGAAATCTCCTCTCGCGTGGGGCCGGCTTCCAGGGCTGAGATGGTGAGGCTGCTAATGGAAGGGTCGGTATGGCTGGGGAGGGCAGCCACTGCCTTTGGCTCAGCAGCTTCTCCGTCACCGCCGGGGAGGCGGCTGATGTAGCAGCGCCCGCCACCGTTGTGGAAGAAGCCATAAACGGCCGGAGCCAGGTAGCTCCCCTTCACAAAGCCGCCGAACGTGTTGGTGAACTCCGTCCAGTTGGGGATGAAGATTGGCTGGTTAACGGGTCCCCGCTCAGCGAAGCCCACGAAGGCAGCTACGGCGGTACCAACACCCTCGATGGGCCTGGCGCCACGCTCCACCTCTTCGACATATACGCCTGGGGAAAGATATTCTGGTGACATGGTATTACCTCCTTTCCGTTCAAGTTCGCCGAGCACTAAACTGGGTTTTTCTGGCTTGGTGTTGCCTTCGGCCCGGCACTGCGAAGGCAGCTCCAAGTTTGCCCTTAATTCATTTGCCCTATACTCACCCCCTTTTATAGTTCAATTTCGTAGCTGTCGCTTGGTATGACTACCTGAACTTCCCTGGTAGGCCGTCCCGCCGCTACCACCTGGAAGGTGTAGCTGCCGCGCTGCAGCTTCGGGAAGACATATCTTCCGCTGTCATCCGTCTTGGTTGTCATACGGGCTTCTTTAGCGATAACGGTAGCCCGGGCGATACCCGCATCCGGGTTGCCCGTCTCGTGGACTACACCGCCAACCTGCACTATCTCCTCCACCTCCCCTTTTTCCAGCTCTTTGACCTCAATGATTTTGGTCGAGACTATCGGTGCGGTGAAGGCTATGTCGAGGTCCATGGGCAGAGTTACCACATAGTTGATGGACGGCTTGAGCTGGTTGTCCAGCGCGCTCCATAAATCCGCCGGGTTCTTGAACAGGCCGTCAGGCTGAGCCGCAGTTGCACGGATGGGATAGTCCAGCCCCTTCAGCATGCCTTGCAGCACATCATCGGCAAGAATCGGGTGGCGGGACAGCACCACCAGCAGCTGCCCCATAAGTCTGTGCTCGTCTTCCACGTGTTTTGTCCACACGGTGACCAGGTAGGAGAGGTCAACCCGGAGGGGCGCTTTTTTCTTGGTAGCAATCCCGTTCTGGTTGCGCTCCACAGTCCACGCATTGCTGCGCAGTTCATGGTTCTCTCGAAGGTCATACAGGTAGAAATTCACCGTTGGCTTGGACTGGGAGCCCGCCCACTTCCTGTCCGGAGCGTCGAAGGTAATGTTTACCTCCCCCGGGTCCAGCGGCATCTTCTTTGTCAGCAATTGCTTCAAGGTTTCGTCAAGATCGCTTATCATTGAGCCTCACCTCTATGCTTACCTGCGCATTTCTCCAAGCGGACGGCTCTGAACCCACAGCAGCCGGCTCCATGCTTGCTACTTCGTCAAAGGCTTTTTGCGGCAGTCTTCGTCCCTTCCGCCACTCCTTTCCCCACTTCGGTAGCTGCCCCCACAGCGCCCTCTCTTATGGCTTTCAATTGGTCTTCCGCTAGTTTAAGTAGACGCTTGTCGGACTCTGCAAGCCCGACAAGACGCTTGGCAACTAGACCAGAGATTACTTTTATCAGATAGGCTTCCGTGAATTTACGGGCATCGAGCTTTCCTTCATTCGCCAACTGTTTGAAGGCCTCCTCTGCTGCCGGTTGCAAAACCTTGTCAACGACGATCTTTGTGACCCTCCCTATGTCTGGGGCGCCCTTAATCTTGCTTAAGGGAGCGAAGACCGCGGTGGCCAGATATTCCTTGGCCGCTTCCTTACCGATGATCTCCTCGCCTTGTATCAATTTCCCCAACACATCGAATGCCGTAGGGGGAGCCAGAAAGACCATCACTCCAAGCATTCCGTATTCTATTATTGGGATCCAGCCTTTTGTCTTCTCATAGGCTGGTCCAACAACTGGGTCAACTATGGTGAAAATCCACAGAAATTTTGTCAAAGGTAACTTGTGGGCCCTATTCTTAGACTTATAATAGATGTTTTTGGGGATATCGCTGCCGATAAACGTGTATGTGCCAAGTTTGGTTCCTATTCTGTCTCCTGGCTCTATTTTCGTGTACGGCGCGACCTCAAGCTGCAAAGTATTCGCAAATGCGATTTCAACCCAGCGTACACCCGCAGGTGTATCGGCGACCAAAGTGGGGTCCTTTTCCTGAGCCTTCGGGTCGCTCAGTAGCCTAGGTGTGTCCTTGCTCTCGCCTTCTTTTCCCGCCGCCTCGCCGGGTGCGGGAGTAAACCCAGGCTGCCCACTCTCCTCCGTAAAATACTCTCCTTCCGCGGAGGATGTCTTGCTCTCGCCTTCTTCCTGGCGGTAAATCTCGATTCCCGGCCTCCCCCTTCTTAGCATCGGTGCCAAGGATAATCCATTCTCTCCAGTAAGGGGCCGACGCACGCTTTGCACTCCTTCTATGAAAGCATCATGAATCTGAGCGCCGGCGGTCTTGGACGGAGATTCCCGAACCCCCAACTGCTGTGCCACATGGGTCAACTCGTGTGCTATTAGCCTCCTGCCAGTGTCAGTATTAGGTTGACAAGTTCCTTCCTTAAAGAAAATATCCGTTCCAGTAGTAAACGCCTTAGCCTTGAGTTTTCGAGAAAGTCTGTCAGCCTCGGCATCAGTATGAAGTCTGACCTGTCTCAAATCGTGCCTGAAGATTGCCTCCATCTGGGATCGGACTTCAGGCTCAAGTGCTTTCCCCGACCCCCTGTGGGTTTCTATTCTATGGATGATGTCTTTGTCCAGAGTTGCTTCCGTGCTACGCTCAGCCAGCCGCTGGACATACCTGTTGCCATAAGTTCGCTGAAGTTCAACTATGGCATCAGTTTCTTGAACGCCAAGGAGGTCAGTAGGCCTTTCCACAGAAGCCTCCCCCATTGCGGTCTCCAGCACCGTGGGAAAGGGACTAGGCTCACTGGTCAGTGCCTTCCAACGCTCCTGGTCTAGCTGGGCACGTCTTCTTTTCTGTTGAGCCTCCTCAACATCGTGATGCCGTGTGGTGGCCTTTGTTTGTGTGTCTGCCATCTCTATACTCATGTTATGCTTCTAGGATTTCGCGGTTTCAACATGTGCTGTCCCATTTAACACGGTCATCCACCCCCGATTTCTCGCCTCCGCCTTTCCCCCTGCCATATTGTCGCTTCAAATATCCTCCATTGTTAAGTCACTTTTTTGCGTGATATGCGTATGGCCATTTAACGAAGCCAAATTTGACAGCTGCCCACTCGTGATAGTGACGGAAGTTGCTCCTACCCTCGTCCCTAGAAGCCAGGCGGCGTGCTGGCACGTAGTGCTTTATGTGTTCAACGTACAGGGCCTCGGCCAGAGCGGCCTCCTCCCCCGACCGCTCCACCTTTTCTTTGATGACGGCCAGGTCGTTGGGTCTGCATACCTGCTTGAGGAGCTCCCAGGCCATTGGGATGAGCTCCGCGTTGAGCTTGGTCGGCCATATTACCTCCCAGGACTCCCAGTACTCCTTGACCAGGCCGTGTAGCGGCTTCCAGAGCTCCCAATTCTTGGTGTAGCGTTGGAAGACATGCGGACCGAAAAGGTTCTGTTTGTCTGACCAATAGTCCATTGGGTCGTTCCGCATGCGCCGACCCGTGTACCCGCCCTTTGAGAGGTTCGACTTCTCAACGCCTGCACCGCCGGCGGGACTTGTCTCGGCGGCCTGCCTTGAAATTCGTGCCGCCCCCTGCTGCGCCACATGGGTGATCTCGTGGCCGATGAGCCTTTTGCCACTCTGGGAATGAGGCTGGTAGGCACCCTCTCGGAAGAAGATGTCCTTCCCTGAAGTGAAGGCTTCGGCGTTGAGTCGTTTGGCTAGCTCATCGGCGGCAGCGTCGGCGTGGATACGCACATCGCCAAAATCATGGCCAAAGGATACCTCCATCTCAGAGCGTATCGCAGACTCCAGCACCTGCCCTTGGCCTTTCTCCGTTTGAATGCGTTGCATTATCTGCTGGACATAGGCGTTGCCACGAGATTGCTGTAGCTGGGTTACTATGTCGGCCTTTTCCTCGCTAGAACTAAGGTCGCCTAGCAAAGCAGCATGTCTGTCTGCTGACAGCTCGACCAGCAAGTCAGCCGACGGAAGCATACCTTCGTCCGATGCCTTTCGCTGGTCACGTAGTGGCTGGCCAGCCTTTTTCTTACGGAGCTGCTTCTCCTCCAGTTCTTGCTGCCCTTTCTGCTTTACTCGTTGGCGCTGTGCCATCTTCTCACCCTCCAGTAGGCAATGAGTCTTTAACCCTTTACCAGCTCGAAGTACCGGGCAAAATCACCCTCGGTGCATAGCTTGCCCATTTTCTGGTACTCCCGCTTGGTAGCCCGGATTAACTTCTCCATAGTGATACAGCTGCCGTCTGGCGCCGCCAGAAAGGCAGCGCTCAGGGCAATATTCTTGATGTTTCCCCCGGTAATCCTGAACTGGCGTGCCATAAACGCCAGGTCGGTATCGTCAGCCAAAGGCGCTGCTTCGGGGAAGGCTCTTTGCCAGATTCGGTAGCGGTCTTCTTCTTCGGGGAAAGGGAATTCCACGCTGAAGTGCATGCGCCGGGCAAAAGCTTCGTCCAGGTTGCTCCGCAGGTTGGTAGCCAGGATGACCGTGCCCTGGTAGTCTTCCGTTTTCTGTAGCAGGTAGGCAATTTCGATGTTGGCGTAACGGTCGTGCGAATCGCTGACTTCGGAACGCTTGCCGAAAATGGCATCGGCTTCGTCAAAGAAAAGGATGCCGTTGGAGTCCTGTGCCTCCTTGAAAATCTTGTCAAGGTTCTTCTCCGTCTCCCCTATGTACTTGCTGACCACCATCGCCAGGTCTATCTTGTACAGGTCGAGGCACAGCTCCCCGGCTATGATCTCGGCGGCCAGCGTCTTGCCCGTCCCAGAAGGGCCGGCGAAAAGGATATTTAGCCCCTCTCCCAGCGAGAGCTTGTGGCGAAAACCCCATTCACCGTACACAACGTGGCGATATTTGACATAGTTGTAAATATCTTCAAGCTGCTCCAACCGGTCGCTGGGCAGGACAATGTCATTCCAGACATACCTCGGTTCAAGCTTGCGCGCCAGCTCACTCAGCTTCTTGTTTGATTTCTGGCGGCAGGCACGGAGTAGCTCATCGGCTGTGCTGACACCACTGTCTCGCCACAAGGCGAGATTGCGGGCCATGCTTGCCGCTCCCCGAATCTGCCCACCGCTCAATTGAAACTTGCCGGCTAAAGCACCAGCGAGAGCATCCGGGGCCTCCACCTTGGTGTCAAGGTGAGTCCGCCATAGGTACTCGCGCTGGCCATAGTCAGGAACGGAGAATTCCACCTGCATGAACAGCCTGTTTTGCCAATCATCGTCGGTGTTCCAGTCCCTGTTACCGGCGAGGAACACAAGGCCGGGATGACGGTCTATTTCAGCCATGGCAGTCTTCAGTTGGGTGGCAACACCATCGTCGAAAAGAGCATCGAAGCTGTGCCAGTAGATAGCTGCATCCTGGAGCATCGCTTCACGGCAAAGGAGCTGCACCGCAGTCTCAAAGGGCAGGGCAGCTTCGAGCATTCGGTTAACATCGGCGACCAATAGTCCAATCCCAAGCCCGTGACACAAGGCTTCAGCGGTGCTCCGCTTCCCGGTGCCTTCTGCTCCGTGGAAGTACCAGGTGAGATTGTGACTCCTGTCTTTGTAGACATCTGTCAGCCGGACCAGCCGACCTTTGATATCGGCATCCAGGACGACATCGTCAAGCGTTCCCCGGGGTACAATTCTGTGTACGAAGTAAAGGAGATTGGCATCGATTTCGTCAGGCTCCAGCAGGTAATCACGGATCCGGTCGTCGAGCTTTAAGGATGTAGCCAGTAGCGGGGCATGCTTTCCCGGTGTGTCGTCATGGAGGCTCACGAGGTGATACCTGATAAGTGGGCCTTGGGATGAGAAAGCTCGCCTGCTGGCCAACCTGTCCTGAACAGAAGAACACAGGACATTTAGCGCCAGGGCTACCGTCGGTCTTCTCTTGGTAACGTCGTCCTGAACGTAGCCGAAGAGCCTTTCGTACTTCAGGTCGAGCTCTGGAAGAATGCAGAGCAGGATGACATCTTTCTCGAAGGCAGTCAACTGAAACATATTGGCAAGACGTTCTGGGCGTAGAGTCACCCCGCGGGGAAGGCTTTCTGATTTACTGGTTTCAATCTCACTTTCAACTTGTGCCAGTACCTCGAGTAAGGATTGATAGTCTGGGTCGACTGCAAAGGCAGCGGTGCTGTCTTGGTCGGCGATAAAACCGCTGGTTATCAAAGCTGATAGTTCCCTATCCGAAATATATAACCCGCGCAGCTCGTCCTTCTCCCAGTAGCTGTCTCGCGAACGTGCCTGCATGACCTGAAGACGCAGCTTTAGGTCAATCCTGTTCAGCTCCGCGAAAAGGTGCTCCAGATTGGTACTGCCAACACAGCTCAGAACTGTTCCCATAGACTTAGTTCATCTCCCTGCGGGATAGCCAGGGGCTGCTCAACTCCTTCGCTCACATCCCCGTTAATGCGCCAGGTGAGGTGGTCTTGTATGAAGCCCACCAGCGTTTCCCAGCCGCGAAAATGCATACTCTCCTGGCTACCTACATGCTGTATGTATCCTCTGGGTGTGTCCTCTCCATTCTCCGTCCAAACTCTGACGAGGAAAGAATTGTAATGCCCCATTCGTCTTTTCCTGTTCAGACCTGCGTGCAACGCCAGCCTCCCTAGACAGTGGCGGTATAAAAACCGTCTTGAGACACAGCCAGAATCCAGCTGCGCATTTAATAAGAAGAATAGCAGACGCCGGTAAATTGCGGGTAAAACACGGGCAAATCTCTGGTAAATCGACGGCAAGTACCCCAGAGGGTGGAGCGGTTACTCAAGGGCGGTTTGGCAGAGGCAAACAGGAGCAACCGTGGAGTTCTATATGATGAATAGGAGTGACTACGGAAACGTGGTTCTTGAGGTGCAGCTAGTGTAGTGTATTACAAGTGGCTTTACAGCAATTCCCCGTGCGAGTCATCGGCCCACGGCTGACTGTCCTTCACCTGTAGGCAGGTAACTGTCACCCAAGAGGTAAATTCTAAATCCTAATATCTAAACCCTAAACAAATTCAAATGACCCGAACTCGAAATTCAAAACAGGGTGACCTGGAAGACCGGATCCTGAGATTTGCCAGGGACATCACAGAATTCCTAAAGGTTCTCCCCAAAACGATGGCAAATGTTGAGGTAACAAAGCAGCGCGTTAGGTCTTACGGTTCTCTAGGGACGAACTACATCGAAGCCAACGAAGCCCTGGGCAAGAAGGATTTCACAATGAGAATCAGGATCTGCCGAAAGGAAGCCAAGGAAAGCAGGTACTGGCTGAATCTTGTTGAGCCGAGAGGAGAAGGCGCCGAAGGCAAGGGGCGGTCGTTAATTAACGAGGCCGGTCAGCTGATGAGAATCTTCGGTTCAATACTGGAAAAGACAAAATGAGGTTTGGGTAATTTGGATTTAGATATTGTCTAGGATTTTGGATTTAGTGCTCAGGATTTACCCCTTAGCCTTTCGTATGGAGAGCCACGACCGATGTAATCCTGAAAAAGGTTCTCGAAATGCAGAGTCCTTTTGGAGACAGTACACTAGATAGGGTCTTGATGAACTAGCTGATGCTGCAGGGCTGTTGTTTCGCGGTCAGGCGTGGTATCAAGCTCTCTTCTTAGTGTGGTGACACACAGGTTGTACCATTGCAGAGCGCGATGACGCTGTCCCAGGCGACTATAGCAGCGAATGAGCCAGCGGTAAGCCTCCTCGTGACATGAGTCCTTAGCCAAGATCTTCTGACAGTACGTGATGCAGTTCTGGTATTCTGCAGTCCGGAGTGAGGTGTTGGCCAGCTTACCCAGAATGGCAAGATAGGTATCTTTCAGTGCTTCTCGCCGGAGCAGTGTCCATTCGGCATAGGGCTCGTCCTCCATATAATCGCCTCGATACAGTTCTTCGGCTGATTGGTAGTGCCTTGTTGCCTCCTCCGTCCTTCCTTCCCTTTCCAAGCGCCGCCCAACTATCCAGCTCTGCTCAAATTCATCCACATCCACCCAAAGGTCCAGATTGGGAGCTATCAGGTATTGCCGCTCCGAAAGTACCACAAATGGGCAGTAAGTCTTGCTGTCATTGTTCGCTTCGTTTCTACCCAAGGCTTGGCGTAGAGCATAAACGGCGCTCTTCAAGTTATGACTGCCCACTTCAGGATTACAGTTAGGCCACAATGTTTCTATCAAGACATCCTTTGCGGTTACTTTTCCCCGGCGACTCATCAAGAACTTGAGCAACGACTTAGCTTTGAGACTCGGCCATTTATCCAGCTTCCTCCCATTCAGATGTAGCTCGAAGCTGCCGAAGCAGTAAGCTCTAAAGGATGTTGTTAGGGGGTAGACGAGACTTCGTCGGGTAGTGTGTTCTCTGCTGGCTTCTACCTTTTCATCATGGGTTGTCGAAGACACTGAAGTAACAGTGTCCAGCAGATTCCGTACTCTTTCACCTATAACCCTCTCTCTTTCACCAAAGGAATTGCATACCTCCCCGAGTTGCTTCCTTGCATGGGAGTAGTCCTCTTGCACTTGGGTCAGTGCCTGAGCAACAACTTGCCATTCTTGCTGAGATGGTTCTCTCTCACGTATTTCTCGTGAAATCTCGTTCTTGAACTCATGAGACCATTCGTCGTTTCCGCTGCCCATGACCATCTCCCTCCTGTCAGTCGCCAAGACCGATTCGCTGGAATTGATTAATGAAGATTCTACATCATCCTATCCCCATCATCAATAGTCTAGGCTAGGGATTTCCGCACTTTTTGGCGAAGTGTTGCCCTTGTTCTACCGGCTAACTCTGATTGCACCTTTGGGCGTTTTGTGTCATCCGGCCAATGTGAGTCCCCTCTCCAAAGTTGCAACTACATTCCACACGCCCAACGGTTCATCTCCGCATTTTGGGGTATTGACAGCCAGTATGAGTGAAGACTAGAATACGCTAGACACGTACAAAGCAAGCCTACGAGCATCATAAACTGGGTTAGGAGGAGCAGATGGGATGGAAGACGGGCACTGGAAGCGCTGTTTGATAGCGGTAGCTGGTGCCCGTTTTGTTTGACTTGGGCAATTGTCAGATTCATGGGGCTAATCAACAGGGGGTTGCTGGGAACCCTAAAGTTTCACAAAGGAGGTGAGAAAGATGGATGAAGTAGCAGCGAAAGTGCTGAAGGACTTCCTTGGTTTTACGGATGAAGACCTGGCCAAGGTGCCGCGGCATATAGAGAGGATAGCCCGTAACTTCCCGCGAGCGCTTCCGTATAAGATAGTGGCTGAGGTTACATCCTCCAAGTACTGCTTCGCGGGTATCAAAGTGGGGGACAAGATTGTATTCGACCCCTGGTTGAGCCTTGATCAGACCACGTGTACCCCTTGCCCCAGGGCGCTTATCCCCGTGCTCGTTGCTTTGGCGTCCTACTGGGAACGCACCATCGAGTTCCTTGACCGTGGCATCGAGGGGATTGACGACCTCGATGACGTGATTTTTGGTAGAGCCATAGCATGCCTTGACCCAGGGCTGGAGCACGGAGGGTTGGGGCATGTAACCTTCAAGTTCCACCTTGAGAAGGTCGGTTAGTCGAGGCAGTTGGACATTTGACAGGGCAAACAGCCTTCTGTTGAATCGATAGCTCGGTGGACGCTCCCAGCAGCCCCCGGTGGTGGTAGTGCGGTACTGTTGTGCCAGTCACTTGCTTGCGGATGACTACACCGCAAATGGTATCTACGTGACACAGAAGAGACATGTACGGGAATGCTTTCATCTTTCGACATCACCCACCTACCAACCAACGTAGTGCGACCTTTTAAGGTCGCCTCCCTGGGCCTGCGGCCGTGCTGAAGGCTGGCCCTGCATCCCGGCCTCAGGCGAGGCTGAAGCCTCGCACTACATGCTTAGTTCGCCGATGTAACAAAAGTCCATCCCTGAAAACGCTGACTTTGTCAATATTTAATCAGGGTATTACCTACTCATCCCTTCGTGGCTTCATAGCCACACTATGTCGTTCAGGTTGAGGCTGCCCAATCAAATTAACGGCCTTAGAGACCAGGACAATTAGCGGGCTCACCTCTACCGAAGGACTCAGCTATCTTCTCCACCTCATGAAATGTTTTGCCGTCTTTGAGTATGTGATAGATCCACTCCAAGAGCTTTCTCGCGGTGGCTACTTTGGCAATCTGCCCTCCCCTCTTTCTCGCCACCTTATAATAAAAACGACGCAACACTCCCGGTCTCTTTACAGCGTGTATCGCTGCTTCAATTAGTATCCATCGCAACCACCTTGAGCCTTGTTTAGTTATGTGTCCGTGGTAGCATGTATTCCCTGAGGCGTGGGTGGAAGGAACAAGCCCTGCGTAGGAACAGAGCTGTTTTGCTGATGGGAATCGCCTAACATCCCCGATTTCACTCTTTATCAGGAGAGCACTGTAATAACCGACACCGGGGATAGTCATCAGGAGCATGGCATCACGGTCCTCTTCTGCCAGTTGCTGCACCTTTGTGCTTGCGCGCTTGATCTCACGTCTCACGGTATCTAGCACCGTGAGATATCCCTCGAGGGCAATCTTGTAATTCTCGGCCATGGATAACGAATGCAGGAAAGTCATTCCTTCCTTGCCGAATAAATCTGTGTAGCTGTGGTCTATATTGTTCTTGGCCAGGACGGTGTGGATCTTGTTCTTTATCCCAGTCTGTATCTTGACCAGGCTTGCCCGATAGCGCAGGAGTTCTCTATTCAACCTCACCGGCCTTTCCGGTACATATGACAGAGGAAGCAGATTACTTCTTAGAAGGTGTGCCAGGGTGGCAGAGTCCACTTTGTCTGTCTTTACCTTGGCATAGGCTATGGCCTTGGTCTTCAGTGGATGAGAAAGCTTAACATCAAAGCCCTCATCCTCTAAGCTATCGTAAAGCCAATACCAACTAGGACTAGCTTCAATCGCCACTTCCATACTCTCATTGAACTCCCTAAGGAAGTCTATGACTTCCCCGTTGCTGGGCAACCTCTTCTGCCCTAGGATCTCACCTTTATCATTCATGGTGGTGATGTATGAGGAACTTCTGTGTAAATCGACTCCCGTGTAAAGCATCGCTGCACCTCCTTGGCCTCATTATGCTCCCAAAGGTCAGCGTTTTCATGACATCAGATTGTGTCATCTGGCTAGTGTAAGCGCGGTCTCCAAAGTTGTAAGTACATTCCCCACAGCCAAATGTAATACCGCTTATGGCTCCCTCTTCCCCCCCTTAATGCCCGAGATACCGCCTTAACCACCGTAATGGTACTCATTCTGCCTGATGCAAGGTATCGCTGCGCATGGGGAATATACTGACCGGTTCCTAGAAGGACTATTGTAGGAAGCCAACGTGGCCGATAGGGTATGAAATCTTAGAAAGAAGCGGGGGCGGGCCATTGTCAAAACGCTGTGACAGAATTTACTGTCTGTGTAGCTGGTTTGTACTTCGATAATGAGATGGCAGGCAAGCGCTCTCAGTGGCGTATTTCATATAAGGGGAAAGAACTGGGGGTTGGGGCGGAGTCAATTAGACAGTCTAGGCGCTGTGGTATAATCGAGGGAGACTCTGAACTATGCAGTGGAGGTGAAATTAGGAAATGTTTACTCTGGATTTGTCTACTGTGACCTGGATTACTGTGAGCGCAATAGCCACACTGGCTCTGGCTGTCGTCACTTTCGCAATGTTTATTAGGCCTTGGTTCAGAAGGCCTAAATTCTCTATTGACCCTGAGAACGAAGGGGCTTATTCAAGGACAGCTCCAAGAGATAAGGATGCCATTGATTGCCATTACCTTCTTATAAAAGTGAAGAATTCTGGAAAATCTGTAGCTAGAAGATGTGTTGGTAAGATTGTTAAGGTTATGAATGATGCAGAAGAGGAACTTCCAAGATATGGCACTATGAGACTGGTTTGGGCTAATACTGACTCCGAAAAAATTCCTTCGGACCCTATTGATCTGAACCGCCAAGAGTATGAATATCTGTATGTCGCGCATGTTCCCAAGGTAGCACCCTTGCAAGCCTATTTTTTCAAAGATGCGACACCTACAGCTGTATCTCCTGTAATTCCTCTTGGCACATGCATCATCCAAATAACTATCTATGGAGATGATGTTAAGCCTGTTCCTCGGAAATATCGTCTAAGCTGGGGAGCTACTAATCATAAGGCTATCAAATTGGAAGCACTTTGAGCTTCAAAAGGAGGGAAAGGAGGTCAAATGGAAGAATCAATACAAGACCGCCTGTCGTCAATTGAGCATCGTCTTAAGCACCTTGATTTCAATCAAATGTTGATACTCCAGTCGCAAAATTCGGTATTCTATTACCAAACAGTTTTGCAACCTAAACAAGCTTCAGCCTTTCTTTTGAGTTTCCTTTTTGGTCTTATATCGGGCATGAGTTTTAGTATCAGTCTGGTCGCTTTAGGGGTATCTCTAGGTCAGCCAGGATACTTAATCGCAGGGTTGGTTTTCTTGTGTCTTACTTTAGCTGGTTTTGTATATCTGGTAGTGGAATGGTTTGCCACAAAGAGTGTAATTAGCGTTGCAGAAAAGATGAAGCAAGACCAGCAAAAAATGGGTGAACTCACACTTGCCAAGTTGGATGAATTGGCTGAAGAACTGGGAATCGGCAAGGAAAGGGCGGACACATGAACCTGAAGTTTAAACCCCTAAAGGGGGAACTACTCAAGCACACAAGTGACCTGCCGCCCCACGGACTGATCCAGTTATAACAAAGCCATATTTTGATGTTATCAATAGGCGAATACTTCTTGTGAGGCTCCACCGCATCCAGACAGCCTATAATGAATAATTACGTGTATGAATCAATTGGAACGAGGTAATGGGAATTCCGAAAGAATGCAAAATGCCTGATTTGTCAGGGTTAGACCATCTCACAAACCGTTTGCTTGTTCAAATAATGATGGGTGATCCTGGTGTAAGTCGGAAAGCAGCGCTTTACAGAAGAAACTTTGTTCGTCTTGTAGATAAAGCTTTAAGGGAATATCACGAAGCGAGACAAGCTATCCTTGCCCAAATCGCAGAAGCAAAGCGACCAGCAAAAGAAATGGAAAAACATGGACGGCAACTATTCGTGCTTCAATTTACAGATCACATCGAAACTTGCATTAATGCTACCGCACGATTATTTAAGCTCTTAGAGAGAATAAAGTCTGAGGAACAGTCACCAGCATTGCCGAGAGAACTGCGAAGATTACTAGAAACAAAAAATGAATCCATAGCACACGTTCGAGACGCAGTAGAACATATGGATTCGCTAATTCGAAATGATGAGATAGCTCCAGGTAAACCAGTGATGATGACTGTTAGCGAAAAAGATGATGCTGTTATGGTCTCGAGTTACGAAAAAGAATTTGAAGAACTAGCTATGGTTTTACAGAAAATGCACGAGATAGCTCAGTATGTTTTGATGATCAAAGAAATGGAAGCCGAATGATAAGTCGCTCACCTTTTCAGACCATCAATCGGACTAAACCGTTTGTGTGCCTCCACCGCATCATAACCACCGATACCCCTATGAAGTTTAGAACAAATCGGATGAACGCTATTGGTTTTCGTGACTGTGTCAATCTGTAATTTCTGAAGTGTAATCCCGAGGCAATTGTTGTAAGTAATTTAAACTCTAGAGGTGGTACAATAATTGGGGGCAGGTCAATTGTATACTATGTTTTCACGCAGTTATTGACAGCACTTATTAAGTGGTTTATAGTGCTGTTGAAGTAACAGTGGCCATACTGCAAAATTGACTGGTAGGCGGTGATCATGATGGCTATTCCTATGGAGGAAAGTATACATTTACCCCTTCTACGAGTCATTGCAGATGCCGGGGGTGAGTTAACCCTCCATGAAGCGGTAGCGCGGGTTCAGACCTTCTTCCCGCAACTCAGTGAACAAGACAAGCAGCTAAGACTGCCATCTGGAAAGGGATTTTTGTTTACAAACCGTGTCCAATGGAGTAGACAGAAACTGGTAGAATTGGGACGTTTATATCGAGAGCCAAGGGGATTGTGGCGTATAACACCTCAAGGAAAAACCTTCCTAGAAGATAATTGGTCCAGTTGGCAGCCTCGTTATTCAACCGTAGAACGTGAAACGAGAGAAAGGCGTAAAGAAAGCCTAATAATAGGGGAAGAGCGAAGGCAAGATGCCAAACCCGCACCGCAAATGCCAGTTTTACGTCCCCATGAGCACTTAAAAGAGAAAAGAGCTATTGCGCCAGGTTGGAGATATACTTGGTTACTACCCGGAAATCGAGTTTCATGAGTCTCCATATGTGTATGACGTCGTGTGGAAGACTTTCCCACAAGCACCAAGACCTGGTTTTGTCTTTGAGGTACAGGACAAGGGAAACCTAATTGAAGCTTTGGCAAAGCTACAACACGCGAAGGACACCTGGGGAAGCAGGCTCTTTCTTACAGTCACGGGTGATCGTGACCGCAAAAGAATTGAGAAGTTGGTAGCACCACTGCTTACAGGTACATTTCACCGGCTAGCTCGTGACCTAGTGCTACTTCCTCCAGAGCAGATAGAGAGGCTATACGAGCCATTAAATCAAAATAGAGATCTTATACGAAAACTGCTACTGGAGTAACTGACTAGTTATTAACAATATTGACGCTTGTGCACCCTGCTAAACAAGAGCTTATTTTGTTCGACCAATCCTGAAGGTGGGCCAACCATTACTGTCATACTTGGCTCTTTGTAGGATGTGCAAGCAGATACAACGAGGCGCCGAATGCTGCAGGGGTGGGCATCTGTCTATCTTGTGTTGACTTATGGGTCGTGCTTCGATCCAGGGGGAGGTTCGCCAGCATCAGGGCGGTGGAGCAGAGAGCGCAAGATGTCCGCTAGCTCGACCTTTGTACGAACCATGATGCTCATGCGGCATGACGGGCATTGGTAAGATGAGTACTGCGGCGGCCCGTTGACGAAGAACTCGGCGCCACACCTACCACAAGAAAGGACATTGATTGTGTTTCCTGCCAGGTAATTGACGATATGATTCCTGAGTGTCTCAACAGAATATGACTTTTCCTGAGATTCCCTCAACAAATCGGGGAGAATGCTTGAGAAAAGCTGAAGTTCGTGCCAGTCACCTGCCTGAACCAAGGCGAGAAAAGCATCGAACACCTCAAGTCTTCGTGCCTCGGCCTTTAGCCTGGTTTCTACGCTTTCCAGTCTAACCGTGGCTTTTCCTATCTCCCTATCGAGGTCCTCCTTGAATTTGATGTTTTTTTCTAGAGGCTTTAACTCTTTGATCAGGCAGTTTCTCCTTTGCTCTCTTTCCTCTATTTCCTGCTGAAGAGCTGATTTCTCTCGCCTCCAGTTTTTGATCTCCGCCTTAAGATGTGACACAGAGGTCTCACAGCCCGTCATCTCTTTTGCTCGAAGCTGAGTATCTTCGTCAAGTTTGGCCTTAAACTCGGCAAGCGATTGCACCTCAGTTTCTAACTGGGAGTTCTTCTGCATTAGATCAGCCTTTTCGGCTTTCAATCCCTGAAGATGTTGCACCTCGGTCTCCAGGGAAGCTTTCTCTTTCTCCAGTACCTCGATGGCGTTCGCCAGTGAGCCATACTCGTGCAGAAGGTCCTTTAGCTTTTCGGGATTGAAGGCCTTAGCTATCACCTTCCAGCCCCCTCACGATGTCGGCAAAGTTCTCCCAGCCGATGCCGAGCTCTTCCAGTTTTTGGTGCTTTGTAACATAGATTTCTAGGCTATCATCAGACACGCCTAGTTTGTCTAGCACCTTCACAACTGGCTCGAGCTTTTCTATCCTGGCCAGCGTCGTGTTTGTCTCCTTCATCTTCTCAGCCACCTCTGCATCAAGGCAGGACTGCTTTCGTCTTGCTGTCTTCTCAAGTTGACGAAGTGCCTGCTCCCGCTTTTTCTTGGCCGCAGTCAATTCCTTAGTGCTCTGGCGAAGTATATCGTTCTCTTGCTTCAGAGCAGTGATACTCTGTTCCAACTTCGTGATTTGCGACGATAGATGCTCGAACTGGGCCACTAGTGCGCTGTAACTCTTCCCCGTGGTAGCTTCCAATTTGGCGAGCTTCATCGCAGCCGGGACAAAGTCAGGGTCCTTCAGCTTTGAAACCACTTTGACCAATGTCTTGTGCTCTGCTGGTGGAACACCAAGACCAGTGAAGAGCTTTAGGATGGCCACTCCCGCCTTGGCTTCTTCTGCGGTGAGTCTGTTGTTCAAAAGCTCCACCGCCAGGCTCCTGAGGCCATCTACCTCGTGCATTACTCCGTACTCCTTTCCGGCGGCAAGCAGACCGATTTCGTTTACGGTATCTTTGAACCTCGACGCATAGATGGAAACTGTGCTTTGGTCTACTCCCACCCTTTCTGATATGCTGACCTGAGGCATCCCGACGAAGTAGTACCTCATGATCTTCGACACTTTATGTGGCGACAGCCTGACAGTCACTGTTGATAATCCTCACCCTTTCCACTCAGTAGTTATTTGATTATGCAAACGACTGGTCCTGACAGGATATCGACATGCGTAATATCCCAATACACACAATTTCGTATGTGATTTCGGCTCCGTCTTCATACACTTCGTTTACTTCATACGCGTCATATTCGTCATAGACGTAATTTTCGCCAACTGTTGCCTCGTGAAGTTGTAAGACAAGATATGCCTCAGTCCTTGATTGGCCTACTTGGATCGCCAGGAGACATCCCCACCGAGAAAGACTCCTGCAACAAGCGCTCGATGGCGCTCCGTGGAACCAATATCCTCTTGCCGAACCGTATTGCAGGCAGCTTACCGCGCCGAGCCATCTCATACGCAAGGCCACGGCTAATTCCCAAAAGCTGGGCAGCCTCTGGAACCGTGATTGTCAATCTTTGTTCGCTCATACACTTGCACCTTGACCGTGCGGGTATTGACCAACGATCATCTTTATGATAGACTTAAATCAGGAAAGTGTCAAGTATAGATAATGAACTGGGATTGGCATATTATTGGTGAACAAAGGCGGGGCGTGTGAAATAGTGTGTGAATAGGCTAATCAAACAAGATTGGAGGTTTCCAATGCCGACAGCAGAAGGATATTCCGCAAGAAAGGTCCGGATCACCAATGAGCAGATCACCGAGATGAAACGCCTGTTTAGAGAAGGCAAATCGATTTCAGCAATAGCGCGCGAAATAGGTTGCCACCGTCAAACGGTGAGAATGCACCTTAGGGAAAAGCACGGGGATATTGTTGCTGACGAGATCAGGAAAGAGGTATTGGCAGTGGAACTGCGTAACCACTTCCAACAGTTGGTCGAATTCGCCCAAATAGATCTGAAATTGCGCCTGGATGCGTCACTGCCGGAACATAGGTACCCCGAACCACGAGAGCCGCGGGCGCACGGGCCAATAATTGTGGGCGGACTATTGGGGCTGCCCCATTCAGGTGGGGCAGCGTATATGAGCCAAGAGTGGATGCGCATGTTTTGGCCGTCGCCCAAGGAGAGTCACTTGCTACAGTCACTTAGAGAACATACCAAAGACTCAGAGTTGTGGGTACACTGGGATAACTGGCGTAGGAAGGTAGCTGACTACGAGTCTGCTGGCCGAAAACTTCTGGATTGGCTTGATGGAAGGGTGGAGGCCGAGCTGTTTGAAAGGGTTGAGCCAACGAAAGTGGAGCAAATTCGGTGCTGGCTGTTTGGCAATATCCTTCTTACAGCAAGTGGAGAGATGCCTGAAGGGCTGGACAGGTTCAGGGAAGGTGTCCTCTATCCCAAAGGGGTAATAATCATGACTAGCCCAGAAAAGGACGAAAAAGACGCAGATGGTAGCGTAGCCCTATACAAGCATCTATGTGGCATTCTTGATGAGGCTCAAAAGAGGTCTGAATGGACTGCACTTCGGTCTGCGACTGAGGAATTGAAATGTAGGGAAAGCCAGCTTGAACTCAGGCGCATTGCAAAAGAGGTGGATTACGCCCTTGTTAGTGTTGAGCTTATGCATGCCTTGCCGGGACGCTGTCATCTATGCCCGGTGTAGTCTAAATAGCACCAAACAAGAAGGAGCTAGGGATGAAAGGACATATTAGACAGAGGTCAAAAGGTTCATGGACAATCGTGATTGACGTAGGGAGAGACCCCCAGACAGGGAAGAGGCGGCAGCAGTGGCATACGGTTCATGGCACCAAGAAGGATGCTGAGAGGGCACTGAGGGAGCTGCTGCAAGCGGTTGAGACGGGTGGCTACGTGAAGCCGAGCCGGCTGACGCTGGGGGAGTGGTTAGAACGGTGGTTGGAGAGCTACGTGGTGATGCATGTCTCGCCTCGCACGGCGGAGAGTTATAAAGAGCAAATTCGCCGGCACATCATTCCGGCCCTGGGCACAATACCCTTGGCTCAACTCCAGGCCCACCATCTTGAGGCGCATTATGCACGTGCTCTGGCGCAAGGTCGGACCGATGGGAAGGGCGGCCTCAGCCCGAGGACAGTACGGTACCAGCACGGGCTCTTGTTTGAAGCGCTGCGCCACGCCGTGAGGCAGGGCTTTCTGATGCGTAACGTTGTTGAGACGGTGGAACCGCCACGGCAGTCGCGCAGTGGTAAGATAGCGATCCTGACGCCCGAGCAAGTTGCGAAATTCCTGGAGGTTGCGCAGGAGACGCCTTATCATGCCTTGTTCTATACAGCGGTGTACACGGGAATGAGGCGTGGTGAACTGCTGGGGTTGCGTTGGTGCGACGTTGACCTCGAGCTGGCCTCGTTGTCTGTGGTTCAAACGCTGTACAAAAGCCGTGGCAGTTGCATAGTCAAAGAGCCTAAGAGTAGTTATAGTCGGAGGTCGATTGCTCTGTCACCTTCGTTGGCGCTACTGCTGCGTCGACATCGGGCTGAGCAGGAATTGCGGGCAAGACAGCTTGGGAGGCAGCTAGCCGATGCCGACCTGGTTTTTTCCCGGCTGGATGGTAGTGCCGTTGACCCGAGTACTCTGAGCCATACCTTTGTCAAAGTGGTGGCCAAGGCTGGTCTT
>JADHWZ010000079.1 GCA_016783225.1 Dehalococcoidia bacterium
GTAAGTAAGAAGGTCGCTCGGGGTTTCAGAACATCGATGTAGTCAAGAAACGTCTTTCGGTTGTTCACAGCAACTCTCAAGGGGTCAGCATCTCCTTGAGAACACTTGAGACTTCCTTGCTTGGAACGTCGCTGTGGACTACTGCCTTACCGATATCTTGGAGCAAGACCCACTGGATTGCCTTACCTCGCACCTTCTTGTCCAGTTCCATGGCAGCGAGCACATCCGTTAAATCGATCCCGCGACACGTGGTAGGTAAACCGAATCTCTCGAGAAGTGCCTCCTGGCGTTCTACAAGGTTCCCCGATAGGAATCCGAGCCGGTGGCTGAGCTTGGCGGCTGCCATCATGCCGATGGCTACCGCCTCACCGTGCAGAAAACGCTGGTAGTTGCTGGCTGCCTCAAGACCGTGAGCTACGGTGTGGCCATAGTTCAAAACAATACGTTTCCCTGTTTCCCTCTCGTCTTCGGTGACCACCTGGGCCTTGATGCTGGCACTGCGTGCAATCGCCTTGCAGGTAATCTCAGGCGTCAACCTGAGCAGATCCTCGACATTATCTTCGAGAAGTCCAAAGAACTCGGCATCGAGGATTAGGCCATGTTTGATAACCTCGGCCCACCCTGAAATCAGCTCCCGCTGGGGTAGACTCGTCAGGGTTCGAACGTCAGCCAGAACAAGGCGTGGCTGGTAGAAGGCACCTATCAGGTTTTTCCCCCGAGGATGGTCGACAGCTACCTTACCGCCGATGCTGGCATCTGCCATAGCTACGAGGCTTGTAGGCACTTGCAGCCAAGGCAAACCTCTCAAGAAAGTAGCGGCTACAAACCCGGCGAGGTCGCCGACCATGCCACCACCCAGGGCAACTATCACGTCATTTCTCTCCACACGATGCTCAATGAGGAAATCATAAATCTTGATTGCGTGTTCAATATTCTTCGTGGCTTCACCGGGCGGCACTGTGAAGGAAGTGACTTGGAAGCCCTCGCTTTCCAGTGCTTTCTTGATTTGGGCACCGTAGGCGGAAAAGACCGTTTCATCGCTGATGACATAGGCAGCTCCCGACAAGCCGACCTTCTTCATTTTCACTCCAAGTTTGCCCAGTGAATCCCAGCCGGCATATACGGGACAACGCCCGCTGGTTGTCTCCACTTCGCAAGCCAGGTCAGCTTCGGGGGACTGCTGTTCATCTCCTCCGCGGCTTACATATCGCCAGCCTCTGACGGCCTCTTGGCTCACCTCTTGAAGAGTCAACTCATCTGTATGGACTGTCCAATCAGCGATGGCACAATAAGGCTGTCGAGACACCTTAAGCCGCCTGATACGGTCCAGGGGGTTGCTACCGGCGAGGAGTGGGCGAACAACAGGGTTGGAAGAATATAGAGCATCTGCGAGCAAGCGTTGATGGATTGTCTCCGCCCTAGCTTCCAGGCAAATGACGGTGCTGGCTTCACAGAGCAACTTCTGGTTTCTGGCATCGACGATAGCCCCGCCTCCGGTAGCAATAACCACCTTTTCATTCCGGCAAGCCTGGGTCAATGCTTCACGCTCCAGCTGCCTGAATCTTTGCTCGCCTTCTTGCTCAAAGATGTCAGGTATGGACTTGCCACTAAGCCTGACTATTTCATCATCAGTGTCCACGAAACCCCAGTCGAGATGCTCAGCTACCTTCTTGGCTATGACGGACTTACCGGTAGCTGAGAAACCTATGAGGGCAATATTGCTGTTGGCTTTCTGACGACGCATAATGGTTTCAAGAGGGAATTAGGCTAATGTAGCTGTGATAGTTGGCCAAGGTTTCCCTTATATTGTCACCACCAAATTTCTCTAGCATGGCGTTTGCCAGAGTGATTGCCAGCATCGCCTCTCCAATGACACCGGCCGCAGGAACGACACAGATGTCACTCCGTTCATAATGTGCTGTGGTTGCCTTGCCACTGTGCAGGTCTACAGAGGGCAATGGCTTGCCAAGGGTGGCAATAGGTTTCACCGCTGCTCGCACCACAATTGGCTCCCCATTGCTTATTCCACCTTCAATGCCGCCTGCCTGATTGCTAGCTCGGCGCCACGGGAAACCAACTCCCTGCTCGTTGGGTTGGATAATATCTTGAGCCTTGGAGCCTTTGATGTCGGCCAGAACAAAGCCTGCCCCGATTTCAACGCCCTTCACAGCGTTGATGCTCATTACTGCTTGGGCGATTTGACCGTCTAGCCGACGGTGCCACTGCACGTGGCTGCCCAACCCGACAGGCATGCCCGCGCCAACTAATTCAAAAACACCGCCCAAGGTGTCTCCTTCAGCCTTCGCCTCGTCGATGGCCGCCATCATTGCCTTTTCTGCACCAGCATCGGCACAACGGACAGAAGAGCTCTCGACTTGCTGCCAGTCCATAGCTTCGTTTTGTCTTGCCTGGTGGTTACCAATATTGACTGTATGGCTGTGAATGGCAATGCCGAACTCTTGGAGGAATCTTCGAGCTACGGCTCCCACGGCGACTCGAGCTGCTGTCTCCCGAGCGCTCGCGCGTTCCAGGATTGGACGGATGTCCTCAGTGCCATACTTGATTGCTCCGGCTAGGTCAGCGTGCCCTGGACGAGGGGAAGTGATTGGCGCTACCTCCTTGTCCGGGGGCGCGATGCTCATAGTCTCTTGCCAATCCTCCCAGACACGATTCTGGATTACAAGGCTTATGGGGCTACCTATGGTTAGCCCATGGCGCACCCCTGATACAATCTCCGCTCTATCCTGCTCAATATTCATGCGGGGACTGCGTCCATACCCAGCCTGTCGCCGCTTGAGGTCACGAGCTATATAGTCTTCACTCAAGGACAATCCAGCTACCATCCCTTCAATAACTGCCACCAGACCCTTGCCGTGGGATTCGCCAGCGGTAACGAAATGAAACTGACTCATGGTCATAATCGCGTTTGTGACTCGCCTATCGGTACTGCGGTTGCGGATAAGGATTACTCAGGCTTTCCAAAAGGATGATGCCTTCGGCGCCCAGTGACTGTAACTGAATAAGGTTCTGCAGCTTTTGCCAGTTCAGTTCCAGTAGAGAACTGAGTAAAGAAGGAGTCTCACGTTTGTAGTATTCTACTTCTGGTTCCTCGATGCCAGCCAGACTGGCGGCTAAGTCTATGGCGGTAGTGAGGCCGCCCAATTCGTCAACCAGGCCTAGGTCAAGGGCCTGTTCCCCAGTGTAAAGCTGACCGGTAGCCAGAGTCCGAACCTTTTCCTCGCTTAGACCTCTGCCTTCAGCTACCACTTGGACAAACTGGTCATACATCTGGTCGGTCATCTGCTGCATAATCTCCTGCTCTTCTGGAGTCAGCTCTCTAACGCCGGCATACATATCTTTGTACTTCCCGGCTGTGAAAACCTCCATCTCTATCCCGAGCTTCTCATAGAGCCCTTTGATATTCGGTATTTGAGAAATGACCCCGATGCTTCCGGTCAAGGTACCGGGGAGAGCTACGATTCTGTCGGCTGTTGCCGAGATAAAATAGCCGCCGGAAGCAGCCACTGTCCCAAAAGACACGACGACGGGTTTCTCCAACTGCTCCATCTCGAGGAGGATTTCCTGGCAAGCAGCGACGCTACCTCCGGGACTCTCGACTTGAAGGACGACCGCCTTCACCGCGCCATCCTCTCTAGCTCGCTCCAGCTGGCTTCGAACTAGCTGCGGTGTGATAGCACTCCCGGGAAAAAACAGCCCAGTTGGCGCAGCTTGCACGGGACCACTGAGAGTAATCACAGCAACTTTGTCTTGCTCACCGCCGATTGCACAGGCAAGCGACGTTGCGGGAACGATCACCAGAATCGCCATAATCGTAATCAGCACGGCTTTTTTCTTCATCAGTCACCTCCTATTTCCGATAAGGCTTGCTTGGCTGTTGCAAGCATTATGTCAAGTGGTGCCTCCCTACCCGTCCATAGCTTGAACGAAGCAGCACCTTGGTAAACCAACATGGGCAAACCGCCCAGCACACTGGCACCGGCTTCTCTAGCCGTTCTTAACAGGGGTGTTTCTGAGGGATTATACACCAAGTCATAAACTAGAGCATCTTTCGGAATCGAACCTGTTGCCAAGGGCGATTGGTCTTCCTGAGGAGAGTGCCGCATTCCGAAAGTGGTGCAGTTAACCAGGAGTTGGCAGCGTCGGACTGCTTCTAGAAGTTTGGGGGTTTGCCACGGTAGTGCAACTGTCTCTGCGTCTATTCCATTGTCCACGGCGTACTCCGTCAGGGACTGGGCCAGGCTTTGGGCTCGCGCCTGAGTGCGATTGGCAATAGCCAGTGAGGTAACGTGTCCTTGGAGAAGAGCAAAACCAACGGCACGCGCACCGCCACCGGCACCGAGAACTACCACTCGTTTGTTCTCCGGGTCAAACTTCGAGTCGTCACGCAAAGCCCGGAGGAAGCCATGGGCGTCAGTGTTGAACCCTACGAGATTCCCGTCTCGATTGACCACTGTATTCACGGCGCCAATCAGACTGGCCAGGTCATCGATCTCGTCTATGAGATGCAGAACTGTCTCTTTATAAGGTACGGTTACGTTTGCCCCTAGGTTTTCGACCTGCCTTAGTCGATTTATGGCAGATGGCAGATTCTCGGCTTCTGTTTCCCAGACCGCGTACTGAATGTCGAGCCCGTGATAGTCCAGGGCGGCTTGTTGGAGAGCGGGAGACAATGAGTGTTTCAGCGGGTACCCGATGACGCCAATATGCTGTGTCATTGATCAGAGGCTCTCAGGCTATCCAGGTATCCCTGCAGGATGAAGGCTGCGGCGGCGGCATCACGTCGTTGTTTTAGTGAGTGCCTCTTAGTCTTGGCTTCTACCAGCAGACGCTCAGCGGCCACACTGGATAACCGCTCGTCCTGTGTCTCGATCTTGACCTTGGTGTGCCTGGAGAGCTTTTCGACAAAAGCCATTACCTTGTTGGCCTGGTGGCCAATACTGCCATCCAGAGAGTAGGGCAAACCGACCACTATTCGCTGCACCTCGTGTTTATCTACAAGTTGAACAATAGCATCTATGGCTTCCTCCTCATTATCCCTGATGATAGTGGATAGTGGACTGGCCAGAATCTGTTCGGGGTCGCTGATGGCAACTCCTATTCTTTTGTCTCCAACGTCCAACCCTAAACAACGCATGTTGAAGCCTCAGTCAACTTCCTCAACCAACTTCTTTACTACGTCAAGAGCCTCATTGAGCTTACTCTTGTCTCTACCGCCGGCCTGTGCCATATCTGCTTTGCCACCACCACTGCCACCGGTGACCTCGGCCACCCCCTTTACTATCGCACCCGCATGCAAGCCTCTATCGACTAGATCTGGACTTACATTAGCCATAAAGGCAGGTTTATCCTGATAGACTGTCCCCAAAACTATCACGGCGCTCTTCAGCCGGTCCCGTAATAAATCTCCCATCTCTCTCAAAGCGGGCATCGAAGAGGACGGTACTTTGGCAGCCAGGACTGTTATTCCGTTCACCTTCTCCGTTTTCCCAAGCAAACCTTCAACCATGTTGCGTGACAGCTCTCTCTCGAGAGATGCCGCCCGCTTTTGCTCGGCAGTCAACTGAGCTGTGAGGGCGATTGTGGCCTTCTGTACCTCGGAAGGTGTACTTTTCAGCTTCTCAGCTATAGCCTCCAATATGCCAAGGCGTTCTTCAAGGAACCCTTCAGCTCCTCTGCCGGTGACCGCTTCGATTCGGCGCAGACCGGTGCCGATGCTGCTTTCACCCGTTATTAGCATCAGGCTGATTTCTCCGGTCGATTTGACATGCGTGCCACTACAAAGCTCAGCACTTACCGGAGGTTCTCCTACTTCCATCACCCGAACCGTTTCTCCGTATTTCTCGTCGAAGAGGGCAATAGCACCTTCATCAATGGCTTGCTTGTATGGAATCTCTTTGCTCGTCACTGGCAAACTCTCACGTATCCTTTCATTGACGATACGTTGGATTTTGTCAAGTTGCTCCTTGCTGATGGCTACGAGGTGGGAAAAATCAAAACGAAATCGCTCCGGAGCTACCAGGGAGCCTCTCTGATAGACATGCCTGCCCAGTACCTCGCGCAAAGCTGCCTGAAGCAGGTGTGTCGCTGTATGATTTCGAGCGATATCAAGGCGACGTTCTACATCAACCTCAGCTTCGGCAGTATCTCCAACCGAGACACTACCTTTGACGACTTGCCCTAAATGGACAACTGCTCCTTCAGCTAAATTGCCAAAAGGCGACCGGACAGTCTTGGTGATATCAACTTGACCGGAATCGGCTGTTATCTTGCCCGTATCGCCCACCTGTCCTCCCATCTCCCCATAGAAGGGTGTTTCATCGAGGACAACAGCAACCTCCTGGCCTTCAGTGGCAGAGGATATAGAAACACCGGAACCTTGGTCTAATATGTAACTTACTTTGGAGCTGCTCATCAACTTATCATAGCCCACAAAGCTAGAAGGCTTAGAAACATATTTAGCTGGACTAATAACAACAGACGGGGGAATTGCAGAGGCTATTGCACTAGCAGTAGGAACAAATATATGAACATCTCTAGCCCTCTTCCGCTGCTTTTCCATCTCAGCTTCAAAACCTCCGAGGTCAACAGATAATCCTCTCTCCTTGGCAATCTCGGCGGTTAATTCTTTAGGAAAACCATATGTATCCCAAAGCCTGAAGACTTCTTCGCCTGCAATACACTTGTTTCCTTGATTGATGGTTTCGTCAACAGCTTTCTCGACGAGGTTAATGCCAGTGTCCAAAGCACTGATAAATTTCTCCTCTTCTAATTTGATTACTTCGCCTATGAGATTTTGGTTGGCTATCAGCTCAGGATATATATGTCCCATCTTGGTGATAACAGCTTCGGCCATTTCGTTCAGGAATGGCTTGTCGATGCCTAGTTTCCTGCCGAAGAAGCATGCCCGGCGCAGAATCCGGCGCAGGACGTAACCCCTCCCCTCGTTGGATGGCAGAACACCATCAGCAATCAGAAAAGCGCTACCCCGGCTGTGCTCAGCTACGATCCTGACAGCTTGGTCAGCAACTTTGTCGCCCCCATATTCTCTGCCGGCTAAAGCGCCAACCTTGTCCCGAATAGGAAGGAAAAGGTCTGTACTGTACACAGAGGAGACTCCTTGCATCGCTGCAGCGGTTCGCTCTAGGCCCATTCCGGTGTCGATATTGGGCTTTGGCAACGGGGTACGCTTTCCATCGCGGTCCTGGTTATACTGGGTAAACACCAGATTCCAGATCTCGGAAAACCGATCGCAGTCGCAACCGGGTGCACATTCAGGCCTGCCGCAGCCAACTTCCTCACCGAAATCGTAATGTATCTCGCTACATGGCCCGCAGGGCCCCGAATCCCCTGCCGGCCCCCAGAAATTGTCTTCTTCTCCAAGCCTTACAATTCTCTCTTTGGGAAAGCCTATTCCCTGCCAGCAGTCAAATGCGTCATCGTCGTCCAGATAAATCGTCACCCATAGCTGCTCACGTGGAAGATTCAAACGCAGGGTGACCAACTCCCAGGCCCAGGTAATAGCTTCCTGCTTGAAGTAATCGCCAACGCTGAAGTTCCCCAGCATCTCGAAGAATGTCAGGTGCTTACCATCGCCCACTGAATCGATATCTGTGGTGCGGAAGCACTTCTGGCATGAAGCCAGGCGAGGACTTGGTGGTACGGCTAATCCCAGGAAGTAGGGCTTGATCTGCACCATTCCGGCGCTGGTCAGCAGCAGGGTAGAATCACCGTGAGGCACCAAAGATGAACCGGGGATTACCTTGTGCTGTTTTTCCTCGAAAAAACGCAGAAAAGTCTCTCTGATCTCGTCACTGTTCATTGACCATCACCTCTCTGGATTTTAATGGAGTGGGACTCCAGTGTCAATTCATTCCAGTATAGGTCTGTCGTTCTGAGCCGTTCCCCCGTCGTTCCGAGGCCTTCCCTTGTGGTTCTGAGCTGAAACTCTGAGTCGAAGCTCTGAGCGAAGCGAAGAATCCAGATGACCTTCGCTGTCGCTTGGGTAATAAGTCCACAGCATGGGTTGCTGCTCATTTTTACGTGTGCCGCCGTTTGTGATAGAATTCGGGCAAACGATGGAGCCCAAACGTGCCGCTTTATGAATACCGGTGCCGCCATTGTCAGCGTAAGGTTACGCTGTATCTCCGGGCATTCTCTCAGTCGCCACCCTCTTGCCCGCAATGTGGCAACGACACACTGCAGAGGTTATTCTCTGCTTTTTCCGTGCGCAAGACTGACAGCGGCATCTATGAGGACATACTCTCTGACTCCCAACTGACAAAAGGGATGTTAAACAATGATCCCAGGGCTCTGGTTGAATGGAACAAGCGGATGAGCCGGGGTGAAGAAACCGCGCCGGAATACGAAGAGATGATTGATAAGATGGAACATGGGGAGATGCCGGCCGAGCTCTCCGCCTCGGGCACAGAGGAAGCTGCACTGGATACCGACTAGGTTCGTGTCATGCCCATTTACGAGTTCTTCTGTCCCGCCTGCCACAGGAAGAGCAGTCTCCTGGTAAGGAGTGTTTCAGCCTCTGTCGAGCCCAGGTGCGCATCCTGTGGCAACACTGACCTGGTGCGCGTTGTTTCCGCCTTTGCCCTCGGCAAGTCAATCAGAACCGTACACGAGGAGAGCGGTGAGCCGAGCATGTTCCCGGGTACTGACTACTACAAAGACCCGCGCAACATTGGCAGATGGGCAGAGAAAAGGTTTCAAGACATGGGTATGGAAATGCCTGCTGAGATTCAACAGAAGATTCAAGCCGCCAGGGAAGGTGAAATGCCCGAATCCTTAAAGGAGCTCAAGAATGCCTCCCCGGACGCTTCGTATCATTGACGCCAATTGCAACCGTGCAGCCGAAGGGTTGCGTTTGCTCGAAGATATTGCTCGCTTTCTCCTCAACGATGTCAATCTAAGCCAGCAGATAAGGGCGGTGCGTCATGACGTGGTCAAGAACGTGACCAAGCTTGGCGCAGGCCTCCTCTCTGTGAGAGACTCACAGGCCGACGTGGGAGCTAGCATTGAGTCAGTCGGGCAGCGCCAGGATTTGCCATCTCTTGTCACCGCCAACGCTAAGAGGGTCGAAGAAGCACTGCGAGTCATAGAGGAGTTGGCTAAACTTCCGGATATAGGCCCATTATTACGGTCAAAGGATTTCGAACAGGCACGGTTTGACCTGTA
>JADHWZ010000080.1 GCA_016783225.1 Dehalococcoidia bacterium
GGCGCTGGTCGAAGCGATTTCAGGCCTGCTACACAACCCGGAAAGGCGCAAGCACCTTGGCGAAATGGGGCGCAGAAGGGTAGCGCAGATGTTCAACTGGCAGAATACGGCTAAGCGTACTGCTGAAATCTATGAGGAAGCCATCCAGTACCAGAATCACATCAAAGCAGAATGAGATGCCTAGCTAAGGAGCAATTGAAGAATGAAGCTGCACTTCTCTGAGGACTCCCTTGCTTCCGGATACCTTAGCCCAACTGTTGACGCCATTGTGTCCATGCAAAACGCTGATGGTTCAATTCCGTGGTATGACGGGGGCATCACAGATCCGTGGACTCACGTCGAAAACGCCATGGGCATAGATATCGGCAATCGCCGCGCCGAGGCTGAACGTGCGTATGACTGGCTCGCTACGACTCAACTGGAGGATGGGAGCTGGTATGCCTCGTATAAAGACGGGCAACCACTGGATACCTCGAAGGTTTCACACCTCATATCTTATGTCGCCGTGGGCGTATGGCACCATTATCTGACAACTGGTGACATTTCGTTCCTCAAGAAAATGTGGCCTTCCGTCCGCGCTGCAATCGATTTCGTATTGGGCATGAGAGGACCCAATGGTGAAATCTACTGGGCCAGAGACAGTGCAGGGGCTATCTACCCCACCACATTGATCGCCGGCTGCAGCTCAACTTACCTGAGTATCAAGAGCGCGCTTTCTATTGCTTCAGTTTTGGGCGAGGAAAAGACCCACTGGAAAGAGGCGAACGTCGCTCTGGCAAGAGCTATTCAGAACACACCATGCCCGCTTGATTCCCTTGAAGAAAACAAGCCTATCTTCGCCATGGACTGGTATTATCCGGTGATGTGTTGCGTTATGAACGGCAATGAAGCCAGGGCGCGCCTTTCCGGTGGTTGGAACAAGTTCGTAGTAGACGGCTTGGGCTCACTCTGTAGTCTGGACCAAGACTGGGTTACTGCTGCGGAGACAAGCGAACTGGCCATCGCCCTGGCCGTTCACGGCGAACATGAACATTCGGCGACTGTCCTCAATTGGCTTCACCAGATGCGGGATGAAGACGGCGCCTACTGGTACGGCATGGCATTGCCACAGCGAGAAATCTGGCCAGTCCAGAAGCCGACCTGGACATCGGCAGCGGTGCTGATGGCGGCTGACATGCTCAGGCCCATGTCCCCGACGAGCCTACTTCTTGACCACCACGGGCCCGTGACGCCGTAGAACCCCGAGTGTATTGGTCATCGGCAGTTCCTCAAACAACTTCGACGCCAGCGCGAGCTTGTAAACATCGTATGGTGCTTGCCCGCCCTTGGCAGGATCCAGGAAGATGTCGTGGAAGATGAGGAAGCCGTAAGGAAGCAGATGCGGATGCCAGCACTCGTAATCCGTCAGCACCGTTTCGTAACTATGTCCACCGTCTACGAAAACCAAGCCGAGAGGAATGGTCCAATCTCGAGCTGCCACCCGCGATTTGGTGACCATGGGCACGACGATCTCCTCCAGACCGGCTCTTTGTATCGTGGCGCGAAAGTACGGAAAGCTGTCGAGCAAGCCGGTGTCACTGCTCAGGAGGTCAGCGTCAAAGTACAGTTGACCTGGCTGTTGCTCTTCAGAGCCCCGATGGTGGTCAATGGTGAAGAGCGTCTTCCCCCTTGTTTTGCAGGCGCTGCCCAGGTAGATGGTGGATTTTCCGCAGAAGCTCCCAACCTCCAGGCAAGGACCAAGCGAACATGCTTCCAGGGCTAGTTCGAATAGCCTCAGCCCCTCCTCCTCCGCCAGAAATCCCTTAACTTCTGAAACGAATGCCGGTATTACGCTGTCAATTCCCATTCGGTTGCCCTATCCGCCTAATCTGGTCAACCTGGCAGTATGCCATTTCAGCCGCGGTAATCCAGCCCGTCAGAGGAACCTCTGTCCCTCAGTCCAGTTTTCTTTCGCAGCCGTTCAACTCCTCTTTGTGACCTTATTCCAGCCAGAGAGAGTAGCCTATCCTCTCAATCATGCTGGTCAAGAAGCAGAAGTGCCTTGTACTAGCGTAGGCCCCCTTTCCTGGGTCTACATCTGAGTACGACAACATCGCTGAGAGAAGGAAGAACACGTGCCATTCTGTCCAATGCAATTAGAATCACATGGGAGAGACGTTGGGGGCACTTGGCCAGGAGTGAACCCCACCACGGGACCCCAAAAAGCAGCGACGCGCCGGTGGCTTGCTCCACCTCGAGGTGGTTGCTAGCCATACGTTTCAAAAGAGCATAGTCGAATCTGTACGTGTGGTCGCTGGGTGGTTCCCACGGCATCCTCACCCCACCATCCTTGAAGCCGACCAGTCTCATGAGACACCATGTTCCCTTCCCCAGCTTGAAGCCAAGGCTCCCGAAATTGGCTATGGATATTATGGCTTTTCCTTCAGGCTTAAGCGCCATGGCCATTTGCTGCATCACCATCGCCGGGTCAACAAAGTGGTCCAGGGCGCCCTTACACACAACCTTGTCGAGAGACTGCGGCCTAAATGGCAAGTACTCGCCAACCCCCCAGATGACAGTCATGTGAACCCCATTTTCGGCGATATGACTCTTCGCAAGCGCTATCATCACGTTTGAGGGTTCAAGCCCGATAACCACCGCCCCCCTCCTGGCCAGCTCCACACCGTCAACAGCCCTGCCACATCCAATATCCAGTATCCTCTCTCCCTCTTTGGGATCAATCTTCTCATGAGTGGCCTCGTTCATCCTTCGAATCCAGAACTCCCCATCCGGGTTCAGAACCTCCGGCGCTACGTAATCGTCATCCCACTCGAAGTCAACTTTGCCTTTCATTTCTTCCCAGCCGAGTGCGCCGATTATCAGAACCTCTGCCGCCAGCATGGCACAAACACCGCTCAAGGGAACTTCTCCGTCTCAGCTTGCCGCGGTGGAACTCTGCGCTGGCAGACTATCATTCCTATTGTCTAAGTATAATACCCCCCTGTAATTCAGGGCAAGTATGACGCTAGCCAGATGTAATCGGGAAGGCCTGGTCACATTGACTTGAGTGGTATAATGAACTCAGGCATGCGAGATATAAAAGCCATTGTTATTTGCGCAGCTCGTCTCATACTGGCTTGTCTGATGGCTAGCACGCTTGCTCTCCTGGGCACAGTCTTCTTTGCCGCCACTCCTGCCCATGCGCAACAGATAACCGTTAGTCTGCCCACAGCAACGGTCGGCAAACCGTACACGGCAAGTTTTCAGCAAGTGGGGGCCTGCGGTGGAGGGTGGGGAGGGCTGACCGCACTCGGACCAGTCTTCGCGCAGTTTCCGGGGGTGGTACCCGCCGTCACACCCACTACTTGGAGTATTTCAGGTATACCGCAGGGGCCCAGCGGCACCTGGAATGTAGTAATCGACGACGGTGGTGTGTGTGGTCCGCTCAACCTGACCTTCACAGTTGTCGATCCTCACCTGACGTTCAACACAGCCATGCTGCCGCCGGGAGAGGAGAGTATTCTCTACTATACAATGCTAAGAGCCAGCGCCAGCGCACCGCCCTTGACCTACACTTTGGTCAACGGAATGCTCCCCCCAGGGCTGGGCCTGTCACCAAACGGTGTTATCTCGGGCGTTCCAATCCCAGGGACCTTCGGCAATTACTACTTCACAGTTCAGGTGACCGACAGTACCCAACCAGCTGCCCTCTTGCCCGCACCATTGCAACCACCTCCCCTCACTGCTCAACAGTCGTTCTTCATCCTCATCCAAAGAGGCCGTTACACGGCTAGTATTAGCATTGGCGAAGGCTTAGAACACGGCCGGACGAACGTCTATACAGGGGGGGAGCTGGCAGGCGACTTGGAAGGCGGTGAGTCAGGTAGTTTCCTGGTGCCCCTGGGCGAAGGCTCAACCGTAAGGGTGCAGGAGACTGTGGATGACCCAACCCAAGAGGGCGTCAGGTACAAAGCAGAAGACGCTGAACAACGGGTAAATCAGTCCGACCCCAACGCCTACTTCGTGTATTACGCTGAATATCTCATCGACCTACAGACCGACCCATCCGGCATTGCCTCGCTGGCAGGCTCAGGCTGGCAACCAGCCGGCACCACGGTGAGAGCCAGCGCACCGGAGGTCGTTGAGCCCCCGGGAGAAGAGGGTACGCAATACCGCTTCTCCCACTGGTGGCTACCCGATGGAGCAAAGGCCTCCGACCAAGACCTGGTCGTGACCGTTGACGAACCGGGGAGTTGCATCGCCAGATACGATACCTACTACCTGCTAACGTTAACGTCGGAGTACAGCGACGACCAAACCTCCTGGCACCTCGCCGGCAGTCAGCCTGAGTGGAGCGTAGCATCTCCCGAAGTGCGCATGCCCGGCATCGTCGGCGCATTTGGCGGCAAGTATAAGGCAGTTAACCCCAGCGGCACTGCCCATATGACCGTCCCGCAGACCGTGACTGTAGAGTATGAATCTCATTACGCGCTGGCAGCCTTCCTTATGTCGCTGGTAGCTCTCACCATCATTGCTGCTGGCTACGGCGTGTACCGGTACGCCTTACAGCCCCGTCTTGCCCCCGCACTGCCCCCCAGCCGAGCGGCACGGCGGCTGCCGCCTGAGAGAAAAAGACTCCGTGCGGCTGCTCGAGCAGGCCGTAAACCGGCAGAGACGGTGGTAGTACTCGAAGAACCACCCCCAACTCAAGCGAAGAAGAGGAAGAGGCTGGCACCTCCAGGGACAAGGGCGCTCCCTGAAGGTCGTGGAGCAGCCCCCTCAACTGAACCGAAGAAGAAGAGGAGACCCACCAAGAAAAAGACGACCGGCCCCAAGAAGACAACCCCGCAGAAAAAGACAGCCCCCACTGCTTCACGAGCACAGCGCCCAACCGAACCGAAGAAGAAGCCACTCCGGAAAGGAACGACGCCTGCTAAGGCTTCTCGACCAGCCTCCCGGACTGGGTCCAAGAGGACGCCCCCTCACAAGGGGTAAAGACGCCCTGCAGCTTGACCCCGAAGAAACCAGCCAGCGCCCAAGCGTTCAGCAGACGGAGCTCATAGCCTAGACTTCAGCGTAACCCTCCGGCGTTCCCATCCAATGGGTCATGCCCAGGATGCACTGCGGCAAGCGAAGGCTCAGCAGTCTAATTTGGAGCGCCTATCACTGGGGCATAAGAGACAATGTCAAGGGGACTGAACAACCTGAACATCCTGGCAAAGGGCCGCACCGCGCTGCTGATCTTGATTGACCACAAACAAGGCGTGCTTGCCTACCTGCCTCCCAGATGTTGAGCTTTGTTATACGCAGCGATGACGGCCTGAAGTAGCAGGGAGCGCAACCCACCTGTCTCCAACTGCAACAACGCCTCGGTGGTAGTCCCTCCCGGAGACGTCACCGAGTTCTTCAGCTCAGCCGGGTGTTTGCCCGTCTCCTTGACAGCCCGGGCGGAGCCCAGCATCGTCTCCACTACGAGCTTCTCGGCCATATCGCGTGCAAGACCGATGTGCACACCAGCATCGGTAAGCGCCTCGATAACGAGGAAAACATAGGCTGGCCCACTACCACTTAAGGCAGTCGCCATGTCTATGTACTTCTCACTGCTCACATAGATTTCCTCACCCAAAGCCGCCAAAATGGAGTGCGCTATTTCCCTCTGCTCTTGATTCACCTCAGCGGTGGCTGTCCACGCCGTCATGCCTGCGCCAATCTGTGCCGGCATGTTGGGCATCGCCCGGACCAAACAAGCGTGCTCCAGTCCCTGTCGCAGGCTGTCCAGAGTAGCGCCGGCCACTATGGACAGCACCAGTTGCTCGGGCGAAAGCCCTTTCATCTCGCTCAGTACCTTGCCCAGGTCCTGCGGTTTCACCGCCAAAACAATTGCTTCAGCACCATCCGCTGCATAGCGGTTATCCGGCGTGGTGTGAACACCATATTCCTTGCTCAGCGCATCACGTCGCAGCCCTCTGACATCGCTGACAGTGACATCACCAGGCTCAGCCACGCCTTTAGCCAGCAGGCTCTTCATCATAGCCTCCCCCATAACCCCACCTCCAATAAAACCTATCCGCATTGCTACCTCCTGTCACCAAAAATAGCTCGACCTATCCTGAGCATGGTGGCCCCTTCCTCAATTGCCACCTCAAAATCATCAGTCATCCCCATGGAAAGGTGCTCCAGCCCCAGAGAATCTCGCAACCCCCCCAGCTTTCGGAACACAGGACGCACGTCCTCGGGATTAGCCACCAACGGGGCAATAGTCATCAACCCGATGACTTCAAGATTGGCTAATCGCCTCACCTCATCGACCGCCCTGGCAACCTCATCGACGGAAAAACCGCTCTTAGGTGCTTCGCCAGAGACATTGACCTGAAGCAGTACAGGCAGGGTTTTCTCCGCTCGCCGACTCAAAACCCCGGCCAGCCTGATGGAATCGACGCTGTGGATTATGTCAAATATCTCCAGCGCTGTCTTGGCCTTATTGCTCTGAAGATGCCCAACCATATGCCAGGCAACGTCAGGCTCGAGGTCCGAAAGCTGGCCTATCTTTCCCTCCGCCTCCTGTACTCGGTTCTCGCCGAAGTTCCTTATCCCGCAATCGAAAGCTGCCCTTATTGCCAAGGCCTCAAACCCCTTGGCGACAGCCACCAGCGTGACCTCGTCAGGCGACCTGTGGCTTCGGGCGCAAGCCCCATCAATTCGCCTCTGTAGCTCTTGAATGTTCGCCCCTATATCCACTGCCCTCTATTCTAACACGGCCGAGAATCACTTTTCGATGCCACACATGCCACACGAATCCGCGAGTGAGAATTCTAGTTCGTCATTGCCGGCCTTTCGCTTACTGTCATCCTGAGCCCTTCGTTTTGTGTCATCCTGAGGAAGCCCTTCGCCACCTGTCATTCTGAACGAAGTGAAGAATCTCAGGCTCAGGGTAGACTCCGCGAAGCAATCTCACGGCTTCCTGAATCTCACAGTGTACTGCCAGAAGCTCCCGGAAGCTTCATCCAGAACCAGTCCTGCTTCCTTGCCCATCTTGATTGTGGTGGATTTCCAGGGGTAATCAGGGTCGGGCAAGAACTCTGTTACGGCCAGAATCCCTCTCGGTTTCAATACTCTTCTAACCTGTTGCAGAGCTTTGCTCCGGTCGGGTATTTCCTGGAGAACGGTTACCATATATACTAAGTCGAGAGAGCCGTCATCGAACGGCAAATCATAGGCACTGCTGTTGACGAGTTCGATATTCTTGATATCTTCGTTTTCGGGTTTGGCTAGCTTGTGCTCCAACTGCTCCAGCATCTCCGGCTGAATATCGAGAGCATACACTTTTCCCTCTTCCCCAACGGCCCTGGCAACGAAAGTAGTATAGGCTCCACTCCCACACCCAACCTCCAAAACACGCATGCCTTTCCTGATACCGCTGCGCTGTATTACCTTGTCAGGCGGTTGGAGCCTTCTTCTGAAGTCGCTGTCCAAGCCACGACCGATGAAGGCCGGTGCCGGAAAATGAACCAGCTTCCTGACTATCCTCATCACAACCTGGTGCAAAAGAAGAAGCCCCAGAATTGCTATAAGTACAGCTTTTATCACCGTCATGCTGTCTCCTCCAACCGAATTTCTGTGAAATTACCTGAATCTCAGCGAGCGTTTCTCAACTGCCAACCCACCGGTCATTCCCCCAGTTTGTATCCGCTTCTTTCCCACGCCTCTTTCATCACAGGGTTCTTCGCAAGATATTCATCGACCATGGACTTGGCAACGCGGTTCAGAGGGCAGGAGAAGTTCACACACCTGGAGCAGAAGTAGTACGTGAGGATGTACAGGAACTGAAGCCCGGCCAGTAGAGTCGCAATCGTAACACCAATCATCCCCAGAAGGGCATATAACCCGAATTCGGCGTAACTAGCGGCCATAAGCCAGATTCCATAGGCCTCCGCAAGCACCGGGAAGAGCACCACAAACGAAAAGAAGAAAACCAAAACCGTTTTCTCCAGCTTGTTCATTGGTTCAGGCCTGTATCGCCACACTTTGGGTGACCCGGTAAGCGCCCAGCAGTGCAGAGTCTTACCATCTTCGGCCCAATACGGACAGTGTGAGCAAAGGATACGCGTTTCGATACCCAAGCCCCAGAGGGCAATGCAGCCAACCGCATAGACTATTAGCGGCCACCAGGCCCCTGCCAGAAGCCCTATCAGTACCAGCCCAAACAGTGCCATAACCAGAGAAGGCACTTGATTCAGCATGAAAAACGTGAAGTCCCTGGTGTTGAGCCTGCAATTCAGTTTGCCTTTCAGGTCACAATCGATACAGCCTGATTCTTCGTTCCAGGTACAGATGTTGTACGGGTTCCTGGTGCTCATGGCTTCCCGGCCTCCTCTGTGGTTTCTCTAATCGCCTATAGACATCCCGAACCTTGCCCCGTGCCGCATCTCCTAGGCAGGCTGAGCGGGCCGCGACGGCGCATTCGGCGGTATTCCTGGCTCTGCCTTGGGTTGATACTGTATGGATATGACCTCCGAGCCCGCCTCAAATAGGTCGGATTTGATTTCGTGAACCAGGCCCCAGGCTTTGGCTTCCTCCGGGTTCAACGTAATCCTCTCAAGCATAGCACCTGTAACATCTTCGACCGCCTTCCCGGTATTCGCCGCTATGACCTTGGCGATATTCTCTATATCTATCCGCAGCCCTTTCAGCCTCTCCTCAAGTTGCTTCTCCTCCAAACGCTCGTTTTGTTGAAAACCAGCACTCACGCCGTGAAGCAGAAATCTGGCCTGAGGGACCGACAGCCTCCTGCTGCCGCCACAAAACAGGACAACCCCAATTGAGTCGACACTGCCAAAATTATGCGTGGTCACAGCTACGGGTAAGCCCTTCAGATAGTTGTAAGCCGATAGCCCGTGGAAGACGGAACCGCCGGGAGATGAAATGAGGATGATGAACTCAGTGGCACCCTGTTTCATCTTCTGGTCAATCGCGTCCATCAAGGCATTTATCGTGCCATCGATAACCGGGGCAAAGAACTTGATAACTACGCGTTTCGTTGCCATATTACAGTCCTCCTTTTACCAGTTATGGTGGTTAACATCTGCGTGTTTGCGAAATGCCAAAGGCCTTTGCACGAGCAAAGCAAACCACAAACCTG
>JADHWZ010000081.1 GCA_016783225.1 Dehalococcoidia bacterium
AAGCCCCATCTCGTCTCTTATCCTCAGCAATTTCGTCAGGATGAGATCCGGGGAACCCGACAGGATACTCATGCCTATTACGTCTACGTCTTCCTGCATGGCCGCCTGGACTATTTCTCTTAGGCCGACCTTGGGTGACGCCTCTAAATAGATGACCTCCATACCCGCGTCTCTGAGTGTTGCTGCCACAACGAGAATTCCTCTGCTATGCAAATCGAGAGGTGGCTTTGCCAGAAGAACCCTTATTGTTTCTGTCGCCATATGAAGCTTGCCCCAAAGGTTGAATAGCCAAGTTCCAATGGTAGAAGGTTCACCATCAACTCAACTAAGAATCCTCCCCATAAGTCTTGGTAATCTCCCCTATAGTCATGTACGCTTTCACTGCGTCTATGGTAGCTGGAAGCACATTGGCACCGTTCTTGCAGGCATCTCTGAGAGCATTTGCTGCATCTTCCCATGCCTTCATATCCCGCTGTCTTTTCACCTTGTTTAACCTCTCCCGCTGCTTCTGGATGAAGTCCTTATCTTCTCTCCATATTGGGAACGGGTATTTTGCCTCCTCCACGTATTTGTTTACACCAATCGTTGTCCTATCCCCACTCTCCACCTCCTTCTGAAATCTGTATGAGGAATGTGCCATTTCTCTGCTCACCCATTCGCGCACCTTCGGGTGCCACCAATCCCCCATTGCATCGATAGTATTCAGGATGTTTCTTGCCTCATTTTCAAGCTTATTGGTAAGCCACTCCACGTAGTAAGAACCGGCAAGCGGGTCTATTGTATCTGCCACCCCTGATTCTTCTAGAATGACCTGATGAGTTCTCAGAGATAGCTTTGCTGTCTCCTCGATAGGTATAGCAAAGCCCTCATCTGCGGAGTTTATATGTAATGACTGGCAACCGCCCAGAACGGCTGCCAGACCGTGGAGAGTGCCCCTGACAATATTTACCAAGGGTTGCTGATACGTCATGGCATCTCCGGATGTCTGGCAGTGGAACCTCATCTGCCACGACCCGGGATTCTTGGCACCCATGTCCTCTCTCAGAATCCTTGCCCACAGCCTCCTCATGGCTCGGAACTTCGCTACCTCCTCAAACAAGTCTCGATGGGAGTTGAGGAAAAAAGAGATTCTGGGGGCTATCTCATCTACACCGATTTCTCTCTCCCTACACCCCTTTATCACGGCAAGGGCAGGGCCAATGCCGAAGGCGATCTCCTGAACTGCGCTACAGCCAGCTTCTCTTGTATTTCTTACCGCCACGCTGACAGAATTCCATCTGGGGAGATTCCGGGCGCAGAATTCTACAATATCTATGCAGAACCGCTTAGAATAGAACTTCGTAGCTCCAAAACTGTCCGAAGAGCTCCCCATTGTGTGTCCTATCATGGGGTAGTTCTGAAGAGTGCCGGAGAGATTTGTCAAGTCGATGCCCCTTTCCTGAGCCACGGCTACCACCATGGCGAGTAGGGCAGGGTGCAAAGCGATTATGTTGATGCCACCCTTTTCCATATCCACGTCCTTCAGGAGGTCCCTCATGTCTTGAAGAGTGTCGACAGCTGTTCCCTCTCTGCCAACAAACCCTTCTGCCACGTCTTCATCCGAATCCAAGCCTGAATTGGTGGGGTGGTCAAAGACAATGCTGAAGCCTGTCTGCCCGTGTTCTTCCATAAACTTCAGTCGTTGGCCGCTCTCTAAACCGCCGCCGTAGCCAATTACTTGCCTTACTGTCCACGGTCTCACTCTGTACATGGTGCGGTACACGCCCCTTGTGTACGGGTATTCCCCGGGAAAGCCTAGGTCCCTTTCGTAATCGAGTTCCCCAACATCACCCGGCGTATACAGAGGTTTTACCTTCATCCAGGAGAGGTTCTCAAACCTCTCTTGTCTTTCAGGTCTGTTTTCTATTGCCCTCTCATACTCCTTTTCCCATCCCTCCGTCATTTGTTTTAATCTTTCCTGGTTACTATCGTTGGACATACTCTCTGACCTTCCTAAAGAATTTAATATTGACGACCATCACCCGACGGCTTTGTCAGCCATCTTGCCTGCCTGGCTTCTGTCTTCCACGCCGTGCGCTGGATGCAGCAAAGGATGAGCACACGACGGCCAAACTTATCCGGTTCTACATTGAGCCAGACGTTGAGGCGGTGTCCTTACTGGCCTTCAAGGAAACGGTTCGTCGAAATGCTCAATCAGTTAGCCGACCTGTTTCTCGGCCAAATTACCTGCCCAGGGCAGCTTGTACTTTTCTCCCTGGTAAGCTTTAACCATCAAGACTATCCACAGTACGAGCCCGAGCACAGAGATAAGCGGGACAATCACCACGTTGAGCAAAGGTATCCAACCAAGGACAATACTGGCGACACTGAGGGCACCAAACACTATGATTGATTGCATTGCATGGAAGCGGACAAACTTGTTCTCCTTCTCTATCAAAATAAATACGAGACCACTTATCCACCCCGCAACATAGCATAATAGCCCGGCAACATTTGCCTCGAGCCCGGTTGATGTCTTTTCCATGAGATTAAACCTCCTTTCATTGAAGTTAGGTATAAGATACACCTACGGTTGAGCCTGTGTCAAAAGCAGTGTCCATCTGGCTGGCGAAAGAGCGAGCCTGGGAGGCAAAGGCCGTTGTGTTGACGGTGTTATGCTTGGTTCCAGGCTACCAGGCGAGCCATGGCCCTGGCCGCCTGGCGCAGGGAATTGAAGACCGGGAACCCTGCGTGCACGAATGCCTCCTGGGCAACAAGGAAATCCGTCATTCCATCCAGGTCTGGGGCAGGGCGTAGTGCCAGCAGAACAGGCTTACCTGTTGCCTTTTGCGCCTGTGCCAGGGCGTCGATGGTAGGTTGCAAGAAATCCGCCGAGCAGAGTCGACCATCTCCCCAACGGCTGGCGGGGTGGAATCCCAGATGGTAGATGAGCATGTGGATGTCTGTAACTTTGCCAAGCACGTGCATGGTTGCGGAGATAGCCTCTGGAAATAGGAGATTTGTGGCGTCCACTGGGTTGCCGAAGATAGTACCAGCCATAGGTAGAAATTGTCTCAACTGTGCCTGTACCTCCGGGGAGAGTTGCGGCAGGCGGAGGCCCGCTTTTTCCATCTCGTCGCCAGCAAGAACGCTTGGGCCACCACCTGTGCCTATCAGGGCAGCGCCATTGCCTCGGGGAAGAGGACTGGCGAAGCGAAGTGCCACCAGCACGTCTGTTAGTTCCTCAATATCGTCAACCTGAATCGTCCTTAACTGACGGCACAAGGCGTCAAAAGCTGCCACCGAGCTGGTCAGACTGGCTGTATGGCCATGAGCGGCCCTCTGGCCGGCCTCGGTCGTGCCACCCTTGTAGATGACCACTGGCTTCAGGGTAGCTGCTTCCTTGAGTGCACCCTGAAAACGCCTGCCGTCTTTTACCCCCTCTATATAGGCAGCGATGATTTGAGTCTCCGGGTCTCGGGAGAAATACTGCAGGAGTTCGCTCTCGTCCACATCCAAACCATTTCCGTAACTAACCACCTTGCTGAAGCGCAGTCCCCTCGGGCCGGCATGTGAAGGGAGGTTGTTGGCGTGCCCGCCGCTCTGGGAGATGAAAGCAATTGGTCCTGGGTCCAGAGGCACGCCCGTCACGTTGACCAGACGGCTCCTGGGCACGAACAGGCCGACACAGTTGGGACCGATAATGCGAAAGCCGGAAGCCCTCGCCTTGCTCAGCATTGCGCTTTCGAGTTCCGCTCGTTCTTTCCGGCCACTCTCGCTGAAACCAGCGGTGAAGAAGGTGACTGACTTGACGGCCTTGGCAGCGCAGTCATCCAGCAATGCCAGAACTGACTCCGCAGGAATGCTGACCACAACGTGGTCCACCACCCCGGGAATGGCTTGAAGACTGGGATAGCACGGCAGCCCGAGCACCTCAGAATGCTTCGGGTTAACGGGATAGATGGCGGGGAAGCCGGCTTCTTTGAGGGACTCAACGACCTGTCGGCCAAATGAGTGTTTCTCTCCTACGGATACACCGACAACGGCTACTCCGCGAGGGGAGAATAGCTCCGCAAGCGAGGTTTCTTCTGTTGGCATGAAGCTAATCGTATTACTCTATTGTGGGAAAGGCGAGTCCTACTGGCCTCCCGTTAGTGTCAATTGTTGGCCGATGTGAATCACGCATGGCCGTCGCAGTTATATTCCCACGCTCCGGTAGGTTCCAAATGGTAACTGAGCCTCAATATATCCCTCCTCCCTTGGTGGGAGGGAAGAACCTACACCCGAATGGTTGTCCGTGGAGCTTAGTCCCACTGCACGAACATGGGCATAACGACGTGGATGTAGTTGTCAACGCCGACGGGGCGCAGCACACCGGGACTGGAGGGCGTCGTGGTTTCGAGGGCAACTTGATTTTGATGCAAAACACTTAAGACTTCGGAGATATACCTGGCATTGAAGGCAATCTTGGCTGGCTCGCCATCAATCAAAGCATCGATTTCGCCAAAATTGTCACCGATTTCCTCAGCTTGGGCTGAGATATTCATTTTGCCAGGGGTAAGCTCAGCGCCAGGGGTCATTTCCAGCCGGACAATACCGCTGCCATCGCGGGCGAAAATGGAAGCCATCTTGATGGCTCGCAAGAACTCAGCGACGTCGAGAACGGCACGGGTGACATAACTCTGCGGGATGAGCTGGGAATAGTTGGGGAAAGCGCCCTGAATAAGTTGAGATACCATCTCTATGTTCTTGAGGCGAAACAGGGCCTGGCTCTTCTGCTGGTTTACGGTGATTTCGACTGGCTCCTCCTGGTCGGTGAGAAAACGACTCAGTTCGTTTAGAGCCCGTGCCGGCATGATTACGGCGGCCTTATCACTCACCGGTGACAGGAGCGGAGCATTGTGGACAGCCAATCTGAAGCCATCGGCAGCGGCCAGGGTAAGTTTGTCCCCATCAAATTCGAGTTGGACACCGGTGAGCACCGGGCGGGACTCTTCAGTTGCTGCGACAAAGCCGACCAGACTGATTCCTTGTCTCAGGGCTTCAGCCTCAATCTTGGTGGCTATGCCGTCGCTCACCTGAGGGATTGGCGGGAAGTCTTCGGCATCGAGGCCGTTGATTCGAGCCTTGAAGCGGGCGCATTTGAGCTCGAGGGTATGCTTACCAAGGGTCATGTCGATAAGGTCGTTGGGAAGGGAGCCGGCGAACTCGGTGACAAGTCGGGCTGGGACGGTAATGGCACCTTCTTCCTCCACTTTGGCACCAATCCAGCAGCTAATGGCCATTTCCAGGTTGGTGGCAACTAGTTTGAGGCGGGATTCATCGGTTGCTATCAGGACGTTCTGGGTGATGGGCAGGGTCGTCCTTGCAGCTACGGCCCTACCAACGATGCCCAGGCCCTTGTTGAGATTCTCTTGAAGGCAGGATACTTTCATGGCACATCCCCCCACCGTTTATAGTATCAAGAGTATACCTTGGCGGCTGGGGTAAGTCAATTGGTCGAATGTGCTTGGACTATTCGAGAGCGACGCTGCCGCTCTTGCCACCGCTTTTCCTTGTCAGGCGGATGTTCTCCAATCGAAGGGTCGAATCTACAGTCTTGCACATGTCGTAAATCGTCAGGCTGCTTAAGGCCACCGCGGTCAATGCCTCCATCTCGAAGCCGGTTTTTCCAGTACCTTTGACCGTTCCGACAATTTCCACTGCCGAGGCTTGTTCGTCAAGGGAGAACTCAATGCTTACGTTGTCAATAAGAAGCGGGTGGCATAGGGGGATAAGGTGGTGGGTTTCCTTGGCTGCCATGATGCCGGCGACACGAGCAGCGGCCAGAACATCTCCTTTGGGTAAGTTGCCTTCTTTGAGCAGCCCCAAAGTCGAAGCCTGCATCACTACCCTGCCTTTGGCTGTGGCCTGTCTGGTGGTAACCGGCTTTTCAGTGACATCTACCATGCGGATATCCGGGGATGAACTCATGTCTAACCTCCTACCTGCGACATGCGGCGTTTGTTGGGCATGGCTCCCTGGAGCAGACGGTGTTGTTTGGGCTTTGTCTGAATGGCCTCTGTTATTACCTGTTTCAATTTTTCAGGTGATGCGCCATCCCGTAGTGGCTGGCGGAGGTCAATCTCTAGGTCACTGAGGAGGCAGGGGCGGAGTTTACCTTCGGCGGTAAGGCGGAGGCGGTTGCAATTGAAGCAGAAGTGCTGGCTAATTGGGCTGATGAAGCCGATGGTGCCGGTAGTCTGGGGAAAGCGAAAATACTTGGCCGGGCCATTGCCAGTGACAGGTTTCTTACAGGGTTCCATTTTCCCTAAGCTGTTGAGACGCTCCTTTATTTCCCGCGCAGGCACGAATTGAGGGTGGAACTTGGTCTCACCTCCTGTTGAATGGCACTCTGGGGGGTTGTCTGTAGCGAATGGCATTAGCTCAATAAAACGCACATGCCAGCCTTCAGCGATGGTCAGGTTAGCAAAGTCCACAATCTCATCATCGTTTATGCCACGCATCACCACCACATTTATCTTGACCGGATTGAGCCCATGGGCCTTAGCGGCTTCGATGCCTTGGAATACCTCGCTCAGCTTGCGGTGGCGGGTGATACGCTCAAACTTGTCCTTGTTTAGGGAATCCAGACTGATGTTAACCCGTTTTAGGCCAGCTTGCTTAAGCTCACTGGCGCAGTCATTGAGGAGAACACCATTGGTGGTCAGGGAGACGTCATCGATTGTGTCTATTTCAGCCAGCATGGATACTAGCTCGGGCAGCTTGGCCCTGACCAATGGCTCACCACCGGTGAGCCTGATTTTGTTAATGCCCAGCTCAGCTGCCAGCCTGACAACCGTGGCAATCTCCTCGTAACTGAGGATTTCACTGTGAGGCATGAGACGAATGCCTTCTGCTGGAAGACAGTAGATGCAGCGAAGATTACAGCGGTCGGTCACCGAGATACGCAAGTAGTCTATGGGGCGATTAAAGGTATCGGAAAGTCCGGTCATGTTTTGACTTTCTCCGCAAATTGCTCCAGCATTCGATATGCTTCCTGGGCAGCCCTGCCGCGGTGGCTGATTCGATTCTTTGTTTCCAGAGGCAGCTCGGCCATGGTCTTGTCGAGTTCAGGGAAGTAGAAGACCGGGTCGTAGCCAAAGCCGTTCTCCCCTTTGGGTTCGGAGGCAATTAGGCCTTGGCACTCTCCGTAGTATAGTTCGGTTCTTCTTTCTGGAATGGCTATAGCGATAACGCATCTGAAGCGAGCAGTTCGTTTTTCCCAGGGAACTTCTTTCAGTCTGGACAGAAGATGTTCGACCCTGTCTTCATCACTGGCTTCATCCCCGGCAAAGCGAGCTGAGCGAATACCAGGCTCACCGCCAAGAGCATCGACTTCAAGCCCAGAGTCGTCAGCCAGTGTGATGAAGTGACTAAACCCGGAATAGAGAGTAGCCTTCAGCCGGGCGTTCTCCTCGAAGGTGGTGTTCTTCTCATCCACAGCCACATTTATGCCTTCCTCGGCCAGGGTCACCAATTCAAAAGGTAGCCCTTTGAGGAGATGACGATACTCACGGGCTTTGCCCTGGTTTGTGGTGGCCAGAAGAAGCTTGGGCATTTCCCTTGGCCGTTCAGATGCTTTCGAACCTTCCCTCGAGCTTTTTCATCACCTCGGGCATGGTAGTGTACTCCATCTCCTCCAGGGGTAGGCGGTGGGGCTCGAAAGGTCCGAGGCGGCGCAGTATATCGGCGATATCCTTTGCCTCTTGCCGAGCGTTATCGAAGGCCGGGTCGTCGAACATATCCTGAGGCCCGACCAGCATGCCTGCTGCAAGCTGAAAACCGGCGGCAATCACCCGGGGCGGACCGTCAAAGCGAGTGGGGTTGCTCTCTCTCACGGCTACTGGCATCAGTGGACCGTTGTGGGACCCCCTCATCCAGCCCTCAACTATGTTGGGACCAGCAAAAGGTTCGAGAATCTCACCTACAGCCGGGAACTTCCCCTGGGAGCGGACGATACACACCGGGTCGTCTTTACCAACGTACCTGCCAGCCGTTAGAGACAGTTTCTGGGTAGAAGAAACAGCGGCTATCTCGCCGCTTTCCCGATGGTAGATAGCTTTAACGGCATAGCGGCCAGGTGCGCCCATGAAAACCAGCATATCGTAGATTTCGTCAGGGGCATTGAAGGTTATCTTCTTGCTCTGCTTAACATCGTGAACCTCAAAGGAGAAGCCGCCGTGCATATTGGAAGCAATGACCAGGCCAATCGTGTTAAAGGGGTCGGCGAAGATTTTGTATAGAGGCAGGTTCCAGGCGCCGGAAGCGGTTTTGTCTGCCATAAAGATGATGATAGTCTCAGCTTCACGCTCATCGAATTGCGCCTCGGCAACTCCTGGGCCCATGCCCTTGACATTGCCGGAGAAAGCATCAGCGAGGAGGTCCTGACCGGCACCGTGCAGTTTTAGCTTCTTGGCTACGTCGGTGCATTTCACAAAGGTATCCCAGGCTAGTTTGTGAATTTGGTCATTTTCCTCCCCTTGCTGATGGGTCATTATTAGCTGGAGGTCATCACCGCACCTGGTAACATGATAGTCGATAAGTAGACCCTTTTTTTTAGCCTGTGCCATGCCTTCTTCAGCTTTGCTCAGCACATCCGGATGTGAGCTGGAATGGCCGACATAACCGCCGACATCGGCCTTGATTACGCTTAAGGTTATGTTCATCTTGTCCCTCCCTCGTTTTTTCTTTTGTGTTCTGAGCTATTATCGACTAGCTTGTCTGGTAATCCCATCTGTCGGTCTGAGCCCTTCGCTATCGCTAACTTAAAGTCCAAAAGTCAAAAGCTAAAATGACAAGCAAAAATGTAAATACTATTTCTTGCCTTTTAGAGTCAGAATACTCGTGGCAAGTATATTAACGAGTTCAGTTACCTCTCTTTCAGCTTTACCCGAATCGCGCAGAAGGCCCAACCAGAATTTAGTCTCATTTGCTGATTTCAAAGCGTGAGTAAAGAAGTTAGTGTAGTCCTTCCTCGAACCCGCACCCTGTGCTTCAACTACATTCGCTCCAATGCTAGTGGCACTCCGTAATAGCT
>JADHWZ010000082.1 GCA_016783225.1 Dehalococcoidia bacterium
CCCGTCCTGGTTTTGCATAGGAAAAGCTGACAGCTCAGTAAATCCCGTGGTGCCGTCCTTTCGCACGACTTTCGTGGGCAAACCTCTGACTGGCTTACCTGTCCTATAGACCTGATTGTACTCCCTGTACACGGCCTCAGCATCCTCCTTAGGCATCACGACCCGGAAGCTCATTCCAAGCACCTCTTGCCTCGAATAGCCTAGCATCCGGCACATTGAATCACTGCAAAAGGTGTAGTTCCCTGCGAGGTCCACTTCATGGTAGGCATCTTCCATCTCATCCAGTATAGTCCGGTATCTCTCCTCCGACTGTTTCAACATTTCCTCTGCCTGCTTGTGCTTGGTCTCCTGTGCCTCCAGTTCAGTAATTCGTTGACGCAACAACCCCAATTCATCTATCGGTTCCACTTTCGTCTTGTCAGCGTCCTTCATCTCGCACCTCCGGAATGGGCAGCGGTGGTGTCATATACTAGCTTCATCTGGTTACAAACAAAAGAGCACCAGCAACCGCCATTAAGCAGCGATTCCAGTGCTCTTCTTTCATCTCCTTCTGCCCTCCGACCGATGCCCTGATTGTACACCTAGCCTTAATGCGATGGAATACCCTCTATCCTGCATCTTGAAGTGTTTTCCATACTGCTCCCAAGGGTTGAGGAGAACGTAATCTCAACAGTTATCGGGCGATCATTGACTACAAGGCAAAGGCTGACCTATGTGCTCGTTTCCTTCTCAATTAGAGATGACTCCCTGAGCCACACCCATAGTATGCAGCATGCCAGCATAAGCCCGGTTAGTGCCAGCAAAGATGGAGTCATAGACCCTTCAGGGGTCTTGGACATTTCCATCCCGAGAATAAAGACAATCCCCGAGCCTTGCCCTACGAGCCAAAGTAGGTTATTAGACGTGCCTTCAGGTGCTGGATAAGTTATCTCTGCACCGTACTGCAATATTATGGGACCGGCGCTTAGCAAGAAGAACCCAAAGACAAATCCTGAGAGCAACAAAAGCCAGTAGCTGGTAGCAAAGGTCATCCCCACCAGTCCGGGAATCAGACCGATTAGCGCCAGGAGTATGAAGGGCTTTCTCTTGCGATATTTGTCAGACAGCGCTGGGAGCACCAACGCACCGATGATTCCCCCTAGCAACATGAGTCCCCCCAACATCCCCGCCTGAGATATAGAGAATCCCCTAGGGCCTACAATGGGCTCTATCCAGGTAGAGACCCCATTGAACATGCCCAAACCGACGAAGAATATGATGGTAAGCAGAACGAAGTCTCTTGTCCTGAACACTCGCTTGAGCCCGTCAAACATCAGCGCTCTCTCTTCGTAGCCTGGGGGACAGGGCGGTGTCGGTGGGTACTCCCTTGCTAATGCAATGAAGATAACTGCCGCGACTGCCGGTATTACTCCGTAAATGATGAGCGTGGTCGCCATACCGTATGAGATAGTGAGGTATGGGGTCAGCACCATAGCCACGAGAATACCAACGTAAAGAGCCAGAGTCCCAAGTCCGGCGGCCGTAGCCCTCTGCTCTATCGGGAACCACCTGGCAGCTACCTTGGTTATGGAACCCATAACAAATGGCTGACCTATGGCTATGCCTATTTGCGAGACAAGCACCATGATGTAGTCTGATGCAAATATCCCTCGCGTCAAAGCGAAGATGCCAGTAAGCGCAGCGCCTATGCCGACAGCGACACGGAAACCATACGTGTCTATTACCCACGCGCTCGGTATTGCCATGACTATATATACAAGCATGAAGCTCATAGACAACAGGCCTATCTCCAGTTCAGAGACACCGTAGAACTCCGCAGCTGAGCCTGTAATAGGGGCGAAGGTTATCCAGAGCAACTGTGTCATGGCAGCAATAAACATAAAGGTTGACAAAACCACCCATCGGTAACCGTAGACCTTAATTCTTGCCTCTTCCATCGTATGAAACCTCCTGAAACAGATTATCTGTTTTACATAATCCGATGCCTAACCGAAAGCGTGCCACCGACGGTCCGCTTTCACCGAGTGACGGCCTGGGTTCCTGTTTCCGTTAATACTGATTATACATCCAGCCAGCGTGAAATGGAACGTTCACATCCTCTGTGTGTCTTGGGGGCATAAGATAAATGAACCTGCCCGCCCGGTTCTTTTCCTGGCGAAGGGACTCCATACAGGGTTTTTCTGCTGGTTTCATGCCTGGTAAACAGCCAGTTGCTGAGATATGACCTGGATACCAGAATATGCGCTCTCTCTTGTCAATCTACCAGCATGACGCAGTAGTTGTTTTGGGTTTCTGTATGTTCTCTGAGAGGTACGATGAAAAAGCCGTTGTTTCGTGCCGTCTGATACACATCGATACCGCATGCCTCCATGCTGGGCCTGGCTCTGGAGCCGAAGGTACAGTAGTCTCCCTTGAGTTTGGCACATTCCTTGCAAATGCGACAAGGGCCTGACAGGAGGACAAAGGCTTTGTAGTACCCATCCTTGAACATCTCCCCTTCCAAGTCTATCAGCATTGCGTAGAATTCCCTGAAAAGCCTGCCCCGCTCCGGTGTCTTGGGAGATTCAATGTGGAACAGAATGGACCGATGGTAGCAATCAATGAGCGCCTGAGTCTGTTCCGGTGTTGCGGTATCAGGAGGACAGCAGTATCCCTTGCCATACTCAGTACAACCGAACTGGCATTTCCACCGTACCCATGCCGCTGTTGCAATACTACTCGGGTGAATTTGTTTGGCGTGGGTGGCCGCTCCGGCTGTTGCTCGCTCAAAATACTTGTCCAGGTCTGAATCGTTCATGTCTCCCCCCTTTTGAAGGTTGCTGGGTTGGTCACATTATCTCTTGATTATACATCGAGCCAGGGCGGAATAGAATATCTGTCCGCGTGTCTTGGCAGGCAGAGCGGACAAAGGATTCATGCCCGGGCCGTTCGCTTCAAATCGGGTTGCTTCACTACCCCTTGGCGGAGTCTACCCTGAGTGAGATTCTTCGCTACGCTCAGAATGACAGCGGCGAAGGGCTCGGGGACTCGGCCACCGACCAAAGCGGCGTTGGTTGCCTTGTTGTCATAGGGCAAAGACTGGTAAAATCAATGACTGCAAATTAACTGAGCAGAGGAGGTACAGAGATTGGCAAAAAGGCTAGAAGGCAGGGTGGCAGTAGTCACTGGCGCCGGGCGTGGTATGGGGAGAGCTGAGGCGTTGGCTTTGGCTGCTGAAGGGGCTAAGGTGGTGGTGAACGACCTGGGTGGAGCTATGGATGGGACGGGAGCTTCTACTTCTCCGGCTGACGGGGTGGTGCAGGAGATCGTGAAACTCGGCGGTGAAGCTGTTACCAATTATGACTCTGTTGCCACTGCACAGGGTGGAGAAAACATCATCAGAACAGCCGTCGATAGTTTCGGCAGGATTGACATTCTGGTCAACAATGCTGGCATCATTAGGGACCGCATGGTCTACAAGATGACAGAAGAGGAATGGGATTTGGTGCTGAAAGTCCACCTGTACGGTCATTTCTACTGCACCAGGTCGGCTTGTGTTCACTTCAGGCAACAGAGAAGCGGACGAATAATAAACACCTCTTCTATAGCTGGCCTCGGCAGTATGGCACAAGCCAATTACACTGCTGCCAAGGAAGGGATTCTCGGCTTTACCAGGACAGTTGCCCTGGATATGGGCAGATATGGGGTGACCTGCAATGCGATTTGCCCTGCGGCGGGGACGAGGATAAACCTGACGCCGGAATTCTGGGCCAGCGTGGAGAAGGCCAAGGCCCAGGGGTTACCCATGTTCGATGGCGGTATGGGAGGTCTTACTGCACGGGAAGAGTTGGAAAGACTGACACCTGAAATGGTGGCACCCATGGTTGTCTTCTTGGCCACCGATGAGGCGGGTGACATAAATGGCTGCACCTTTTCGGTCACTGGGGGTGACATAGGGATTTTCCGTGAGAGGGAAGTGAGAAGCAGCATCTACAAAAACGGAACGTGGACGCTGGATGAGTTGATTGATGTGGTGCCGAGAAGCCTCACCAAGGGATTGGCAAATCCTGCGCCACCGCAACCACCGAAGGGGTAAAAAGGGAAGCTTCGAGAGGTCTGTGTATACACCGGTGCTCTTCCGGCAGATACTGTCGGCAAGGACGGTCAAAATCAAGCAGTTGATTTTGACTTGATGCGGCGGATGTGATACCTAACCTCTATAGACTGGCGTGACTGAGTTCGCAGCTGGGTGTCAAATGTCAAGGTAAGACTTGCGCCTTTTCTTGGTATCATTTCTTAGCTTGTCCAGGGTCTTGTCTATCCCGTCCAGCCGAGAGCTTATCTGTTCCAGGTGCTTGTTCATCTCCGTAAAGAGCTTTACCAGTTGCTCAAACTCGTGCCTTTCCATTGTTTGCCTCCTTGGTTGACCTATCGAAATTCGTCTGGCTGCCACGCTGGCCTAGATTATACACCCGGCCAAAGCAAAGCCAAATATCCAGCGCCGAATCCGTTGGGCTGAATGATACATCAAGAATATCCCGTTTGCGCTTGCGGGTCGGGATAGCCCAGACATGCTGCCGAAGCATACCAGGCCGGTGGCGATTGACGAGAGCTTGGAGTCTCATCATGGGTTCTAAGCCACAACGAATGGTTGATTGTGAATCTGCCGTTTGTTTGCCTAGTTAGTCGCCAAAAATCAATTCCCAGATTGAAACCTTTTCGTACTCAGTCGTCGTCTTTTGCTTCTCTACTTCGACCGGCACCTCCCGGTACTCGATGACTTCCTTGTACCTCGTTACCTCCTCTAGTTCCGTCCATTTCATTACCAGGCGTACGTAAACCTGTTCACCCCACATCAAATTCTCACGGAATTTGGCCTTGTAGTTGCCTTCGGGGAGTGGAATCTCGAAAGTCCCCTGGTTGCCGAGTTTTTCGTATACTATGCGACCTGCGGAGTAAATGTAGAGTCCGCCAGGGAAGGGATTTTGAAAGGTCACGGCCAATCGGGCATTTGATTTATCGATGAAGAAGGGAATATCAAAACCTTCAGGAACTACGGTACCAAAGCCGTCGAAAAGAATCTCCGATTTCTCAAGCATTTCTTGTGTAACATGTGGCTCGTTAACCACGTAAGACTCCGTCTCCATTTCGGTCTCATAGTAAGTCTCGGTAGTTTGGTATGGCACTGCCTTGAGTGGAATAGCGAATACGACGCACGTGAGCACAATTGCTGAGCCTAACGCCATCGCGGCGAGTTTCCAGACACCACCTTTCATTCTCATCGGCCTCTCTTATCAACCTGGATTGCAACAGGTTATCTGCCCCAATTATACATGCGGCGAAGATGAGATGAAATATCCCGATGGAACATCAGGGACTCTTTGCTTCTTTGGAAACAAAGGCTGAGGCGGTGTCCGCCGAGGAAATCCGCGTGTATAGGGCGGGTGGCCTCAGAGGATGACAGGGTAATATTCCTACTCAAGGTTTGCGCCGCCACAGCCGGGCCATGCAGGGGTGCAAATGACGTCTGTGGTGTCTTGAAGGGTTATGTAATGTATTCGTTGGCCCAATGCTGTTTTGCCCAGTCATTAGGTTGGCTAAGGCAATCCACTGTTAGGTTCCGTTCAAAAGGTTTTGGTGCTTCATCGACTCTTACCCTGACGTGCATGGGGTACTGCCCCTCTACCATCCCTCTAACCCTGAGTGCCACATAATGGTATGAGCCCTTGGGACATCTGAACTGACGGGCATATTCTCGATGGAAATCACCGTTCCAATCGATGAACTCCTCGCTGCCATAGGTTTCAAGGATCTTCTTTCTGAATGCACGCTCCATGCCCAGTATTTCGGGCTTACTTCCAGGGTTTCCTTCAAACCTGATCCTATAGCCTCTCAGGTTTTGAGTTTCGGCCATTTCCCAACATATGTGCAGCTCACGTTCCAGACCAACGGGTATGGCAACATACTCACCTAGAGGGGTTTCGTCATCGTCGTGCTGTCTAAAGCCATCGAGCTCGCGCTGACGCGTGGCAGGCAGAAGGAAATACAAGTCCTTCACCTTGGCTTTATTGTAAACCTCGCCACGCATTTGTTTCCTGGTCAACGACGTTTCCCAGCCCATGATTGCCAAGGTTATTATGGCGACTATTAGGAGTACGATTGTCAGGAAATCTATGATGCCCATTGCAACTCCTACCCTATTTATGCAATTTTGAGTATTTCCTGCCTGTGCTCCTCGAGCGCTTTTTCGTACTGGGAATCGAGTTGGCTGCTGATTCTGCGCCATTCTTCCTGGAATTGCTGCTGAAGCTCTGCCTCGACAGAGGGCGCAGTTCCGGGTTGCTGTTGTACAGCCTTACCGGCTTGCTGTAGTTTGGTTTCGAAGCTCTGTCTGAACTGTGCGAAGCTTTGTTGGCGTGCCTGTTCGTAATAGCCAAGCAGATTGTTTATTCGGTCGAAGACCGTCTCGAGCTGGTTCTTGTTCTCCTTTAGCAGCCTGATGCCTGCCATAGCTTTTCTTGCGGTCTGTTTTACTTGTTCATTGTAAGGCAGGGTTATGTTTCGCAAGAATATCTCTTGAGCACCTTGAATTACGTATTTCCTGATGCCAGTGCCCTTGTATTTGGTAAGTTCGGCATCTAAGTTGTAGTCCTCCTCTCCAAGGTATCTGGCGGCCAGTTTGTTCCCGGTCGGGATATGCTCCAGTTGCTTGAGCTCTTCATCAGTAGGCTTACCCAGCTTTTCGGCTTTTTCCATGGCCTTTTCCCAGGCGCTTTTCAATTCACCCATAGCATCACTCCTGTTTTATAGCATTTGCTAACAATCGATTTGTCACTTCATCGCTGGTGCCTTCGCTTTCTGTGAATGGGACTGGTTCGGGAGAGATTCTTCGCCCGTGGGGCTCAGAATGACAAAGGGAAATGTATCGCTTGGAATGACAAGGAAAGAGGCACGGCTTGGACTGAGGGACAAAGAGGCATGCCTCAGAACGAGAATGAGAAAGCTCGTCAAACCGACTTCGGTGTTTCATATTGGGGATAGAGTCCTCTCCGTTTGTGCTGGTGACCCTCTTTCAGTCTGTGGAAGAGCAACTGGAAGGCGCTGGATGTTATGGGGTCGGTAGTCATCAGGCAGGCATCCTCGCCGTCGTCGGAGTAGTAGCCGCGGCGCACACCTACCTTTTGGAAGCCATACTTCTCGTAAAGTGCCTGAGCTTGTCTGTTAGAAACACGGACCTCCAAAGTGACCATGTTTGCCTCCAGTTCCGCTGCCATATCGATAACTGAAATGAGCAGCCATTCTGCGATTCCTTGGCGCCGATAAGCGTTTCTTACTGCTATGGTGGTAATGTGTGCCTCACCCGCCATTACCCAGAAACCGGCGATGGCAAGGATATGTTCCTTTGAGGGCGGAGGCATCTCTTCACCGAAGAAACGGTCATGGTCGAAAAGGTGCCTAAGTTGTAAGAGTCTTTGCCAGAAACCATTGTTGCCAGCGTTTTGCTCGACTGCTTCTAAATGGCTCTCGTCTTGCTTGCAAACCACTATGTAGCGGGCCAGTCGGTTGCGGAGTTCCTGCTTGAGTGAGGAATAAGTAGGGTGGGGCCACTGAGACGGAAAGGCTTCACGGTCAATCTCAATCGCCTGAGGGATATCCCTGTCTTGCATACGCCGAATGATGTAACGCATGTCTTGTGTAAACTCAGTTATCCAAATTCCTCTTTGAAATTCTAGCACATTTCCTTGCACAAGTGGATACGAGGGCTGCCCAAAACCTGGCGCCTCTAAGGCTACGCTCGCGGACTGCGTATCTAAGTATGTAGTCTTGTTCCGAAAAGTCTATCTTTTCCTTATGGGCTCGGCTATACTATAGAAAAGGGCGATATATTTCGACACGGGGGTGCTGATGAAAGGACAAGTCGTTGCTGAGTTGGCTATCATTCCTGTGGGCACTGGCGATGCAGGGCTCAGCCGTTATGTCGCTGCATGTCTTGAGGTCCTGGAAGGCAGAGAAGACCTATCTTATGAACTGACATCGATGGGGACTGTTATTGAGGGCTCACTTGACACTATTCTTGAGGTGACACGCCGAATGCACGAAGTTCCATTTGAAAAGGGAGCGTGTCGAGTGGTTACTACTCTCAAGGTTGATGAGCGCAGGGACAAGCTATCGACAATGGCTGGTAAAGTAGAATCGGTGCTGAAATTGCGTTCATCGATCAAGACTTGAAATGGTTGACCTCCGTGTACAATTGGCTCCATCACATGCCAGTGGCTTGCTGTTGGCTAACCCGGTGATGACGGCTGCCGGCACCTTCGGTTATGGCATCGAGTATAGCCAACTTGTTGATATCCAGAGGCTCGGAGCCATCATCTGCAAAGGCACTACACTCAAGGCTCGGGAAGGCAATCCTCAGCCTCGGCTGGTTGAGACGGCCTCCGGGCTGCTTAATTCCGTGGGTTTGCAGAATATCGGAGTTGAGGCTGTGGCAAAAGACAAAGCTCCTGTTTGGGCAGACTGGCAGGTTCCGGTTATCGTTAATATCGCTGGCGAAACTGTTGAGGAATATGCAAAGGTTGCTGCCAGGCTAGAAGGAGTTGCCGGCGTAAGCGGCATCGAGGTCAACATAAGCTGCCCCAATGTAGCGTCGGGCGGGATGGAATTTGGCACCAGGCCTGAAGCTGCGGCGGAGGTTACCGCGGCTGTTAAAGCGGTCAGCAGCTTGCCGGTTATTGTGAAACTGAGTCCTAATGTGACTGATATCGGAGAGATTGCCTCGGCGGTAAGTGAAGCTGGAGCTGATGCTATAACCCTGATTAATACAGTGAGGGGAATGGCCATCGATTCAAATAGGGACAAGCCTTGCTTAGGCAACGTCGTAGGTGGGCTTTCTGGCGCAGCCATCAAACCAATAGCTCTTTATATGGTGTATAAGGCTGCTGGGACTGTAAATGTGCCGATAATAGGCTGCGGCGGTATTGCCTGTGCTGATGATGCTCTGGAGTTCATTATGGCGGGGGCTAGCGCTGTTCA
>JADHWZ010000083.1 GCA_016783225.1 Dehalococcoidia bacterium
AAGCCCGCGGTGTTTCCTACCACTGAACCAACTGCTGTTGCCCCTGGTTATGAAGTGGAAATTCTAGTGCCCGGGTCTTATGGTGCGGGTTTCAACGGTCTGGACTTCGACAGCCAGGACAACCTCTACGTAGGGGGTGTCTCTGGGGGAGCAATCTACAAACTAGCTGTTGAGGGTGGCCAGGTGCAGGTAACCGAATGCGTTGCTGCCCCTGAAGGCCAATCAGACGACTTGGCGTTTAGCCCGGAAGGGGACTTATACTGGACTAGTTACCTGGACGGTGTACTCCGCTGCAAATGTGGTGACGAGATTGAAGTACTGGCTGATGGCCTACCTTTCATCAATGCCGTCGGCTTCAACGACGAAGGGCGTTTATTTGTCACTCAGTCCGTCCTAGGTGATGCTTTATGGGAAATCGATCCCAAAGGAGCGGAGAAGCCCCGGCTCATTGTCAGAGGCATCGGGGCGCCAAATGCATTTGATTTCGGCCCTGATGGCAAGCTGTATACGCCTCTCTATCATGGGGAAGCCGTTGTACGGGTTGATGTAGACTCAGGGGAAGTCGAAACCATAGCAGATGGCTTCAGAATCCCTGTTGCCGTCAATTTCGACTCCACAGGCAATCTTTTTGCACTAGACAATTTCACCGGTGAGTTCTTCCAAATAGACATTGAAACCGGTGAAAAAACGCTTGTCCTACAGCTCCCGCCGACTTTCGACAATTTCGCCTTTAACTCGAAGGACGAACTGTTTCTTTCGAGTATGGACCGTGGTGGGGTCTATCAGGTAAATACAGAAACAGGCGAAGTAGAGACCTGGGTTGAAGCCAATTTGACTAGCCCAGGAGGAATTGCAGTTGTCGGCGAAACAGTATATGTGGCAGATACTTATTCCCTAAGGCAGGTTGATGGGAATACCGGGGAAGTCACAACTCTGGGGATTCTTGACGTGAACGGGCTCGATTATCCGTTATGCGTATCGGTGAAAGGCGACAGCGCCCTTGTGAGCAGCTTCTTCATGGGTGTTGTTCAGGTATTTGACCTCCAGAGCCTCCAGGTTGTTGGGACTTTCGAAGGTTTCGTGGCACCCTATGACATGTTGCAGTTAGACGATGGAAGCATTCTTGTTGCAGAACTGGGCAAGAAGAATGTGGTCAAGGTTTCCGGCGCTGAGGGAGAGAATCGGGAGATAGTCGCCGGGGAGCTAGGCGGTCCGATGGGCCTGGCATTTGCCGGCGAAAACAAGGTTTATGTTACAGAGGTTACAGCTGGCAATGTCACCCTGATCGACCTCTCCACCGGGGAAAAAGAAGTGGTGGCTTCCGGACTGCAAACGCCGAAGGGAATTGCAGTTCAAGCAGATGGCAAGATAGTGGTGGTCGAGACCGGGTTACAACGGCTGGTTGAGATTGACCCAGAGTCGGGTACAATAACGCCCTTGGTCGAGGGCTTAGCTGTTGGCGTACAACTTGCCAAAATCCTTCCCGCCAGCGGTGCGATGAATGGCGTTGGCATTTCTAGCTCCGGCGCCATCTACGCAACAGGGGAAGTGGAAGGCGTCTTGTACAAAATCACCCGTAAATGACTGGCACAAGCGAGGTTCGGGGCATTTCGACTGAATTCCCGTGGTTGGCTATCGGTAGAAGACCAATAAGCCGCGCGCTCTTCCAGCAGGGGCTAGTTGAGGAGTGTGCGGCTTAGTTCTGTGGCAGTACTCACGATTGCCTTGCCGAACGTCCCTTGGCTGGCTCAATATAGCAGGTTGGAATAGAAGGGCAAAAGGTGGCATATCTAGTTGGAGGCAGCTCGTCAAAGGTCATCCATTTTGAAGATAATGTTTTTTTGCCAGTCTCGTGATGATTCAGGGAAGTCGGTGCGAAAATGAGCACCACGGCTTTCCTCGCGAAGCACCCCTGCCTCGGCCATCAGGCGCGCACTCAACACCATGTTACCGAGCTCATAGGACGGGCGATCCGTTGGCTGGGGCAAGGAGTTCTGCCAGGCCGCCAGGGTATCGGCAGCTTCGGCCAGACCTTGCCCTGAGCGGACGATACCTACCTTGTCCCATAGGAGGGACTGGAGGTTTGGCAGGTTAAACCGAGAGGTAGTCTTCAAAGCTTCGCGTTGGCTCAGGGAGTGATAGTCGGCTCCTGTAGCTACTGAGATTGAAGCGGCCTTGTCCGTTTCCTGGCTTCTTTCGACGATTCGTTTACTGAAGACGACTACTTCAAGTAGCGAGTTTGAGGCCAGCCGGTTAGCTCCATGGACACCGGTACACGCGGTCTCACCAGCGGCGAAGAGTCCGGGAATAGTAGTTTCTCCCCAGGTATTGACCCTAACCCCACCCATGAAGTAGTGGGCAGCCGGGGCTACTGGGATAAGACCCCTGGTGATATCCAGGCCGTGGTCAAGACAGAAGCGGTAAATATGAGGAAAGCGAGTAGTGACACGGCGAGGTGGCACGTGAGTCACGTCCAAGAAGACGCGGTCACTGCCAGTCTTTCTCATTTCATAGAGGATGCTTCTAGCCACCACGTCTCTAGGAGCCAGGTCGGCCTCGCGTGCATAATCGGGCATGAAGCGGTCGCCTTCGATATTGCGCAGGGTACCACCTTCGCCTCTTACAGCTTCAGAGATAAGGAAGGGAGGAACGCCGGGGAGACGGAGAGCTGTAGGGTGAAACTGGAAGAACTCCATATCGGTGATTTCAGCACCGGCTTGAAAAGCCAGAGCAATACCATCGCTGGTGGCCACCTCGGAGTTCGTAGTGTACTTAAAAAGCCGTCCGGCACCGCCGGTAGCTAGAATGGCGAAGCGGCATTCATATTCTTCAGTCAAGCCCGTGCGGCAATCGAGAGCTCTCACCCCCTTGACTCTGCCATCGTCTGTCAGAATCTGAGTAGCCAGGCAGTGTTCGAGAACCTCTATCGACGACATATGCACCCGTCGACTCAGGGTAACTTCAATATGCTCACCAGTGGCATCACCACCAGCGTGAATAATCCGGGCCACGCTATGAGCAGCCTCCCTGGCCAGCGCAACCTCGCCATTTACAGTGTCGAACGGAACGCCGAATTTTATGAGGTCATCAATGCGGTCAGGTGCCTCATCAACCAGAATACGCACTGCCTCAGGATCACACAAGCCCGCACCAGCACTCACGGTATCTTGGAAATGAAGCTCAGCGGAGTCACTCTTGCCTATCGGAGCGGCGATTCCACCCTGGGCATGTCTGGTATTGCAGTCTTCAATGCTACCCTTGGTCAGGATCAGGACGCTGCCCACGTCTTCAGCCAGCAAGGCAGTATATAGTCCGGCAATGCCGCTGCCAACTATAACGTAATCATAGTAACTCATCTACGTTACCTTCTTAGGCTATTGCCAACATTCTATCAATGGCCTGCTTTGCTTTTGGTCTTATTCCCTCAGGCACCGTAACCACGTTTTGCTTCAGTTCCATAGTCTCGATAACAGTCTCCAGTCTGGTTTTCTTCATATCAGGGCAAATCAGACTGCTGGCAATCAGGTGAAAGCCCTTGCCTGGGTTTGCCCCGCGCAGGGGATGGAGAATTCCCTCTTCCGTGCCAACGAGAAAGCTGCTCGCCGGGCTTTCCTTGGCATAGCGAATCATTTGCGACGTGCTAAGGGCAGCGTCGGCTAGAGCTATCACCTCAGCACGGCATTCAGGGTGGACTAAGACCTCGGCCTCAGGGTGAAGTCGCCTGGCTAGTTTGACCTGTTTTGCATTCAGCCGAGCGTGGGTAGCGCAGAAACCAGGATAGAGTATCACCCTCTTCTCGGTCTTAGTTGATATGTAGTGCCCTAGATGCTGGTCAGGGATGAACAAGATCTCGTTATTAGGAACTGATTCTACCACCTTGACGCCGCTGGCTGAGGTGCAGCAGATATCACTCTCGGCTTTTATGGTAGCGGTAGTGTTGACATAAGCTACCACGGTTGCTTGAGGATAGCTCGCCTTCCAATCTCTTACATCCTCGACAGTTATCATATCCGCCAGCGGACAACCGGCAGTGGGATGAGACAAGAGGACTGTACGGGACGGGTTCAGGATAGCCACCGTCTCCGCCATAAACCTAACGCCACAAAAGACAATGATTTCAGCTTCTATCTCAGCGCAGCGGCGGGCTAGCTCCAGAGAATCGCCCACGAAGTCGGCGACATCTTGCACCTCAGGTCGCTGGTAATTATGGGCCACTATTACAGCATTGAGCTTTTTCTTGAGCTCCTGAATCTTCTGTTGGAGCTCTTCCAAGTTAGAGCTTGGTCTGACCGCTGTTTGTGCTCTTCGCATACTTCTGTTCCTCGGTACATGCCCGCGAACCCATCTGTTCATCTAGGACTTCAGCCCTGAGCCAAGCATCGCGCCATCTCTTCCGACTGGGGCCTCTCCTACAGTGGGCAGTCCTGTGCAATCGGCAGCGACCTCGCCCTGCAAAGCCCAGGGGCTGGTCTTGCCGATTGCTATGTTCACCAGTTGCCCCAGGCAGTCGCTGTTACTTTTGAAGAAGACCAGTTTGTCGCTCCGGGTACGCCCGTACCATTTCCCTCTCTTCTTTCCCTCCACCAACACCTCCACCGTCTTGCCGCGAAGCTCCGAATTGATCTGGCCCGCTATTTGGGCTTGAAGTGCCTCAACTCTATTCAGACGTTCTTTCTTAGTCGCAGGCGAGACATCATCTTGGTACTTCCTTGAAGCAATGGTCCCCGGACGCGGTGAATAGGCAGCGACGTGAACAGTATCAAACCTGATTTCTTCGAGCAAGGTCACGCTTCGAGCAAATTGCCCCTCACTCTCACCAGGGAAACCCACAATAACATCGCTGCTAAGAGCTACTTCGGGAATGCAGTGGCGGATGGTGTCAACTAGCCGCCGGTACTGCTCTGCGGTGTAACCGCGCCTCATAGCTTTCAGTATATCATTGTCTCCTGCCTGAAAAGGCAAGCTTATGTGCTCACAAACCCTATCCAGGGAAGCGATAGCGCTCACAAGCCTCTGACTCATATCCTTGGGATGGCTGGTCAGAAAGCGAATTCTAGTCAGCCCGGCAACATCATTTATTTCAGCAAGCAGATCACTGAGGTCGGGCTGTGCTGGAAGGTCGTGCCCATAAGAGTTCACATTCTGCCCAAGTAATGTGACTTCTTTCGTTCCACACTGTGCCAGCTGCCGGATCTCCCTCACTATCTCCATCACCGGACGGCTCCTTTCTCTTCCCCGGCGGTAGGGGACAATGCAATAAGAACAGAAATTGTCACACCCCTGAATAATAGAAGTCAGAGCCGTGGGCGCCACATGCTCTGGCGGGGGTAAGCTCAGTACCGTTTCAGGTACGGTTACGCCTTGTTCTCGAGCCCAACTAAGTAATTCGACGTAGGCCCCGGGCTTGAAGAACAGGTCGACATGAGGAAAACATCTTTCAAGTTCCTCAATCCTTAGATCGACAAAGCAGCCGGTAACTAGAATGGACAAATCAGGGTTATAGCTTTTGATGCCTTTCAAATATCCAAGGGTGCCAAGAACCTTGTCCTCAGCGCTTTGGCGGACGACACAAGTATTCAGCACAACCAGGTCGGCACTCCAGGGCACTGGCGTCGCCTGGTAGCCGAGCAGTTCCAGATAATGCGCTACTCGCTGCGATTCAGCTTTATTCATTTGGCAGCCTATAGTCCAGATGTAATACCGGCGCATATCCTATTCCAGATTCTCCCAGGACTTCCCTAGGTTGGACTGAAACCAGTTTTGCTGGTTAAGCCGCCATCGATGACTATGGTTTCACCAGTAACATAAAACGAAGCGTCAGAGGCCAGGTAGATTACTCCGCCTACAATATCCTCAGGCTTCCCCAAACGAGCCAACGGGATTTGATTTACTGCCTCCGGCTGCGCGCCGAATAACTGCATGATGCCTGGGGTACCTATGTAACCTGGTGCAATCGCATTGATTCTGATGTTGTATTTGGCCAGGTCTATGGCCATAGTCTTGCTTAAGTCTATGACACCAGCCTTAGCCGCTCCATAGGCAGCATTGAAAGTGTAAGCATAAAGCCCGGCAATTGAAGCAATGTTGACAATTGCACCACTCATCTGAGATATCATCACTTTGGCGGCTGCCTGGCTGCATAGAAACACACTCTTCAAATTCTCGCGGACGATAGCTTCCCAACCACCTTCGCTCATGTCCATCGTGGACTTATTGAACGACCCGCCGGCGTTATTAACCAAGATGTCTATTCTGCCAAACTCCTTCACCGTTTTGTCCACCAGACCATTCACCTGGTCACCGAGACGCACATCAGTAGGTACGGCAAGAGCTTTCTTGCCCTTCGCCTCGATCTCCAACGCTGTATTCTCGATGTCAGAGGCTGTGCGGGCAGCAACTACGACAGCGGCGCCAGCATCAGCCAGACCCAGAGCTATGGCCTTACCTATGCCACGCCCAGCTCCAGTTACGATAGCCACTCTGGCCCTTAGGCTAAATTGATCCAGGCTCATTTCTCCCTCCGCTTGGGTGATCGGTAAGAAGCAATTAGTGATTATGCTAGCTTAGATTGGGGAAGAGTGTCAATTTGGGGCTGGTTACGTGAAGCCTGAAGGCTATTTTCTCAACAACCCCTTGTCTGATGCATGGTCAGAAGCGACGATCAACAGCTATTTATTCTCTCTGAGCTCAGCATCAAATAGCGCCTTCGTCCTTTAGTTCTCCTATCTGCTTTAGCGAATAGCCACCGATCTCCGCCAAGACAGCCTCGGTATGTTCTCCCAGCTCTGGAGCAGCACTCCTAGTCCTGGCATAGGTCTTACTGAACTGGACAGGATAACCGGGGATCTTAATCTTTCCCAGCCTTGGGTGGTCGAAGTCCACTATGTAATTGTTCTGCACAATCTGGGGGTCATCCACAAGTTCCGAAAGCCTATGAACAGGAGACACAGGAAAATCAAAGTTGGCGAAGATATCCAGCCATTCTTTTCGAGGACGGGCAGCAAAGATCTGGTCAAACATAGCAACCAGTTGCTCCGAATTAGCGTGCCTTTTCTCATCCGTGTCAAATCTCGTATCCTTCTCCAGTTCGGGACGGCCAATTGCCTGGCAAAGTGACTGCCAGTATTTCTCGGAGATAGTAAGGGTCATGATGAACCAGTGATCATCGGCGCACTTGTAGTAGTTTCTCAGAGGGTACTCTGTTGTCCTATGATGCCGTGGAACCTCAACCCCACCGATGAGTGCGATCGACACGTTCGCATAAAGCAGATACAGCGCAGTACCCAAAATGGAAACATGAACCTCTTGCCCAACTCCGAAACGCTCCCGCATTAGCAGCGCGGTTATTATTTCATGGCTCGCCATAATAGATGTTGCCTGGTCGATGATCCCAAACTGGCACACAAGCGGAGGCATCTGTGGTTCCCCCATACAGAACATCATCCCCGACCTCCCCTGCCCTTGATAGTCAAAAGCGCCTGCGTCACGATCAGGGCCATTGGGCCCAAATCCGGACACCCAAGCATAAATGAGTTTTGGGTTAATCTTGGAGAGAACGGAATAATCCATTTCCAGCCTCTCTACAGCTGGCCTTCGAAGACTGGTGAGAAAAACATCTGACTTGCCTGCCAGGCGGTAGGCTACTTCCTTTCCCTTCTTCTTGCTCAAATCTATAGTGACACTCTTTTTATTGCGGTTCGCACATTCATGCCAGATGCTGGCGCCACCTTCAAGCTCTAGACGGACGCTACCCACCAGGTTTAACCTGCGCATTGGGTCACCCACTACTGGCTCCTCGATTTTTATTACTTCTGCGCCTAGGTCACCCAGAATAGCAGTGCCACCCGGTCCTGCGTGGAACATCCCGAGCTCTAGAATTCGAATTCCTTCCAAGGGTTGCCGCATGACCTCACCTCCCACGTAATGATGCGAAGCTACACCTGGCTGCTTCTGTCGCAACGAGCGTGTCTCGAAAGGTTACCCGGTCTTCTCGTAGGCCGCAGGGAAACTATTCTTGGGTTATTTCGCTCCGTGCCAAAGGGGCCTTTGGCCAGGTCTCTGGACCGGTCTTCCCAAACTCGCTTCTCTGGGCCCAGTCTTGAACCAGCCAGCCTGATAAATTGAAGGCCTGAGCTCGGTTGTGGCCTTGTTTCCAGAGTGGCGGAGGGAATGGGATTCGAACCCATGACCCCAATTCTGGGGTAACCGCTTAGCAGGCGGCCGCACTAGACCACTATGCGATCCCTCCGGCTGTGCCGATGCGTATCTAACCCAAATATAGCATAGTTTTTTGTTCCCTTTCAAGCGCGAAACGCCGGGGAATTTTCTGTTGAAAGCAAACACCTTTGATGCTATGATGCCTCTATGGTGGCAAGGCTCTGATGGAACCTGAAATCAATGTCCATATCGAAAAGAAACTCAAGGCCTCTGTTAGAGAGAACTGGCTTAAGAGCATAGTTCAGAAGGCTCTTGAAATTGAAGGCGTTGCGCCAGTGGAACTTGGAGTAGTCATCACCGATACTGAGACAGTCCGGCAGCTCAATAGGACCTATCGAGGCTTAGACGAACCGACCGATGTGCTCGCCTTCCGCATGCATCTTGACACCGGGCAGGAGCAGCAGCCATCTTTTGTGGCTCCACCCGATGGAGTTCGCCATTTGGGCGAAGTCATCATTTCCTACCCACAGTCAGTGCAGCAAGCTCACGAGCAACGGCACAGAGTCGACCAAGAACTAGCATTACTCACCGTCCATGGCGTGCTTCACCTTCTGGGCTATGACCACGAGCAGCCTGAAGAAAGCCAACGCATGAGAGCTAAAGAGGAGGAAATCCTGGGCAAGCTCGGTGCTGTGGAAAGCGGAAACTGAGACGACCTTTCAGAATCTCGCAAGATATCACGGAGTTGATTACCAGCCATGTCCGGTAAACATTAGGCTGAAGGAAGCTGAGGATAGCCTGCACTTCGCCAAACACGAACTCAAGACCCTTCACACTCCTGGCCATACTCAAGG
>JADHWZ010000084.1 GCA_016783225.1 Dehalococcoidia bacterium
CACAACACTGGATGAAGCGCTGACCACCAGCCACAGCGTCACGTTGACCGGGCTGGTACCGAATTGGAGTGACTACCGCTTCCAGGCCAAGTCCAAAGACGCCGCCGGAAATGAAGCGACAGCCATTCCAGCCGGCTGGAGGCGGGGGTACCGTGCTCCCGATTTCACCCTGGAAAACCTTGATGGAGACGAGGTGACTCTGAGCGATTTCCGGGGCAAGCTAGTGATGCTCAACTTCTGGTTTGTAGCTTGTGTTCCCTGCGCAGCTGAAATGCCTCACATCCAGGCAGTTTCCGATAACTGGTCAGCCGATGAATTGGCAATACTCGGAGTCAATCAAATTGATAACGCTGACACTATTCGGACTTTTATGGACACCGAAGAATTGACTTTCCCCGCCTTGCTCGATTCGGTGGGAGCAGTCCACGACAATTACAGCGTAACTCAGGTGCCCACTACTTTCTTCATCGATAGTGAGGGCATTATTCAGAAAATACAGCTTGGACCTTTCACCAGCCAGGAGGAACTAGAAAGCGTACTCGACTCTCTGTAGCAACCTGTAATCGTGGCTGCTGAATGTGACCGCACGCTTACGGCCCTCTAGCCCGCCGGCAACATAATGAAGACCTGCCTCAAATGGTACAATTCAAGGGGCTGAGAACCGAAGTGGTTGACGATGCCGAAAAAAAAGGATACCACAGCCAGGAAATCAAGGCGTAGGGGTGCCAAGCCTTCCAATGCGGTAGTTTCCAGGTTCCTGGCACGCTTCAGGACAGCAGGGGAAGTCGCCAGGCAACATGTCCTTGCTACAGTCGTCATCATTGTCTGTCTTCTTGGAGCGGCTATCTGGGGCGTAGTTGCATTAGTCACCAGCCCTGAGATAGGTCCCGAGGTAGGCAATCTGGCTCCTGAATTCAGTCTACGAACCACTGATGGCGAGAACGTCACTTTGAGGGACTTCCGGGGCAGGATGGTGATGCTCAGCTTTTGGGGGAACCTCGGTAACCACGATGGGGGACTGGAACAGGAGATTCACTCCATCCAGGCACTCCGCCACAAATGGTCAAGTGAGGAACTGGCAATACTGGGCATCACTGCTTCGTCGGACAAAGATGAACTCCGTGAGTTCATCAGCAGATATGATCTGGCCTTTCCCGCTGTACTTGATTCGGAAGGAGTCAGCACAGATTACGATATCATGCATCACCCGGTGCATTTCTTTATCGATGCCAGGGGCATTATCAGATTGGCAACACTGGGACATTTCGGTAGCCAGGATGAAATCGAAGATATCCTCAATAGCATAGAAGCCAACACAGACATGAAGGGTATAGCGCCTACAATCTCTGATGTGTCGGTTTCAGCTACGGATAAGAGTGCTGTTATCACCTGGGTGACCGATGAGCCGGCTACCAGCGACGCCATAGTACGCGACACTGAACATGGGTTTCGCCTGCTCACTTCGCCTGATGAAACCCCGGTTACTGACCACGCCGTAGCCCTAGATGGCCTCGCCCCCGATACCACGTATCACTTCCAAGTGCTGTCCGGCTACAGCCTGCTGAATCAAGCTCGGTCCAGGAACTACTCGTTCACCAGCGGGACTGATATAGGCCCTCCGGTAATTTCATTTGTCGACATTCAGGATATAGGTGACACAAGCATCACCATAGAATACATGACCGATGAACCGGCTACCACCCAGGTGGAATACTGGACGATTTCTTCCACAACTCTGGAAACAGCATTGGATGAAGAGCTGAGATGGATACATAATGTCACGCTCAGCCACCTGGAGCCCGACACGGAATATCACGTTCTCTTGAAGGCAAGAGATTCCAGTGGTCACGAAGGGCATCTTCGCATGGTGGGAATCAGGACGCGTACTGCCTTGCCAGTCGGCCCCGAAGTAGGCAATCAAGCCCCTGATTTCACCCTGCTGACTCTTGATGGCGAAAGAGTAACACTGAGCGATTTTCGCGGCAAGATGGTAATTCTGAACTTCTGGCTGACAGTATGCCAGGCTTGTGAGGCTGAGATGCCTCACCTGCAGGCGGTCTTCGATGAATGGCCAGACGACACCCTGGCGATACTCTCCATCAATGTCAGGGAGAGTGCTCCGACGGTGCGGAGTTTTGTTGAAAGCCAGGGATTAACCTTCCCCGTACTGCTCGATTTAGAGGGAGTAGTGGACGAGGTTTACGACTACTCTTTTTTCCCTACAGCTTTCTTTATCGATGCCGATGGTATTATCAGGGAAGTGAAGGAAGGGCGTTTCCACAGCCCGGACGAAATAAAGAGCATCCTCAATTCACTCTAGCCGTTCCTCGTCATCGCTACCCAATTGAACCGCTTCAACAACCTTCCAGTCTGTTCGTGGGACGCTGACTACTGACTCCACCCCTACTTGGAACCGGCCGAGGCAACCGCGGAAGGAGACTTGCTGGGGCAAGCCACAGTGATGCCAAAGGCGACCCTCGCAGACAACACGGAAGACCCAGCCAGGGCCAAAATGGTTAAGAGAGGTGGCTGAGTTCGGCTTCTCCAACCTTGATTAGCCTGGTGATTTGAGCGACCCGCTTACCCAGAGCCCGAGCCCCCTTGAGCCCATACTCATCTCGCAGCACGCCGAGCTTGTCCTCGGGGTTGAACTTCCACGTCCCACCTTCGCTAGCCAGGCCGGCGGCACCAAGTGGAGAACCCAAGCCATGGGGTGTGCCAACTGGTATCACTCCCATCATCAAGAATGTAGAGACGAGAGTGAGCAATGTCGTCTCTAGCCCGTAGTTCCTTCCCCAGGCTACAGCTAAGGCGCCGCCCACTTTGTTGCCTAGTGTTTCGCCATAAATGTTGCCGTAGGCAAAAGCCCGGAGTCTATCAAGAAAGCAAGCCAAATACCCGGACAGCCGAGCAATATAAACAGGGCTGGCCAATAGCAAAGCATCAGCCCCTGCTATCTGAGGGTATATTCCGACCATATCATCCTGCTGAGCACAGGGTTTACCCTCCTCCTGCTTGTTGATACACCAGTTGCAGTGACGACAGTCTTTTATATCTTTGCCGGCCAGGGTTATCAACTCGGTCTTGGCATAGCCGGTGGCTTCGGCAGCTTCAAGGCTCTGCCTGAGAAAAGCTTCGGTATTACCACCTTTGATAGGGCTGCCACATATTCCTAAAACCTTGATTTCCACTATAGTCACCTCCTAGACCTCCATTATATCACTGGCTGCGGTTGTCATGGAAAGAAAGCTTGAGACGACGGGCTTTCCAAGAAGAGTCGAAGCCATCCGGTGGAGAATACCAAAGCCCAGGCGATTGACTCTGGAATCCACGGCTCAACGCCTAGCAGTTACGAAGATTTGGGTCTCAGAAACGCTCATTCCGTGAGAGGTGCCGACGCTACGGCTCCGGAGGGGGCGTTTGCCCTCGTCGGAGTGTATAATTAACGAAGCAACGCCAGAGGCCACCGCTGAGTTGGCCTTCAACATGGCAACAAGCTTTAGTGAAGTTGCGGAAGGAGACGCAAATGGACTTTGAATTAAGTGAACAACATAAGATGCTGGCTAGCATGGTTCGTGATTTCATGGAAAAGGAGATTGAACCCATTGCTCAGCAAATCGATAGAGAGGATAAGTTCCCTGATTGGATATGGAAGAGGCTCGCTGACCTGGGGGTGCTGGGGACTACCATTCCAGAGCAGTATGGCGGAGCCGCCTTTGATTACCTGGCGGAGACTATCTGCGGAGAGCAGGTAGGTCGAATCTGCCCCGCCATAGCTTTATCCTGTGGCGCGCACTCAAACCTGTGCTGCGACAATCTGTACCGGAATGGGACGGTAGAGCAGCGACAAGAATACCTGCCTCCATTATGCAGAGGTGAGAAGATCGGCGCTCTTGCCTTGACAGAACCCAACGCTGGCTCTGATGCTGTATCAATCCAGACCACAGCCAGAAGAGATGGCGACTACTATATCCTCAATGGAACTAAGATGTTTATCACTAATGGCACCATTGCTGACGTTATTATAGTATACGCCAAGACAGCCCCGGAGAGAGGTGCCAGGGGCATAACTGCTTTCATAGTTGAGAAAGGCTTCCAGGGCTCCTTCACATCAAGCCATATTGACAAGATGGGACATAGAGGCTCGCCGACTGCAGAGCTGTCGTTCCAAGATTACCGGGTGCCTCGCCAGAATATACTAGGTGAAGAAGACCAGGGTATAAAGGTGATGATGTCGGGTCTGGATACGGAAAGGTCTATCATCTGCGGACTTTCCCTGGGCATAACACAGAGAGCCCTGGAGCTATCCGTAAAATATGCTAAGGAGAGGGTTCAGTTTGGACAGCCAATAGGCAAATTCCAGTTGATTCAAGGCAAGCTGGCTGACATGTATGTAGCTGTCGAAGCATCAAGGCTGTTGGCATACGAAGCCGCCGTTCTAGCCTCGAAATCGGAAGTGGGCGGCAAGGGGACTGAGATTCACAAACTGGCTGCGGCCGCGATTCTGTTTTGCGCTGAAGCCGCCACCAAAGCTGCTCTGGATGCCGTGCAGATTCACGGTGGCTATGGCTACACGCTGGACTATCCGGTCAACCGACTGCTAAGGGACGCCAAACTGATGGAGATCGGCGCCGGCACATCTGAGATAAGACGGCTGATAGTAGCCGAGGCACTTTTAGCGGAGGCCTAATGAATGTGGGACTTGGTGTGATTTGGGGTGAAGCTGTTCGCAGTATCAACACCCAGTCGATGCCTAACCAGTTGCGAATCGGGTGCAGGGAGGGAAGCAGCGGTTGGGCGGGTTAGTTAACAGTGAAGATTGCGAGGGAAGTCAATCTGCTTACTACTCCCCAATTGGTTCCTCAATGTCCCAGACCTTCTCATTTGGGGCACATAAGTATGGCCTATCATGCCGATTGTCCTCTACTCCCTGGCAGAACCCTGCGTAGAAGCCCCAGTTGTATGAATCCATAGCCTGCTTCTTTTGCTTCCCATTGAGTGGAGCGCCGTCTGGGAAGTGGGCTGATGCCCAATCGTCCTCTGTCTGATAGCCCTTGGGAATATAGAGCTCACGATGAAACTCTTCACATCTATCTGGCGTGACCCAATATACTGGCGCATCTGTCGGTTGGAAATAACCCCAGGAGTATCCCACTTCAAATCCCATGAAGCCAAAGAATGTCTTGTCTTTTTGTGGCAAATCTGCTTCAAAAAGTCCACAACCTAACAGGAGTGCCGAAGCCAGCACCAGAATTGCTAATAGAATTGGTATAAGGTATCGCTTCATCAGTCTATCCTAATTCAGGATTAGACAAGATTTCAGAGGAGTTGTCAAGCTGCTATAATTCAGATGGAGGCACTACAAGTCCAACAAAGGAGGCACTGATGGGAGAATCAATCGAAGAGCGCCTATCAGATATTGAGCGGGGTATTACGATGATTAGATTGCAGCTACAGTTAGTCACCGAAATACAAAAGACGCTATTCAAGCCACAATTTCTCGTAGGTCTCAACCATGAACTGTCCAGTCTCAAGCTGACTATCGAATCGCAGTATAGTGGTATGTTCGGCGGCGTCACCGTTTGTGGTCTTGGAGTTGCTTTTATCAGCCTAGGCACTCAATATGACTCTTTGCTATTCGGAATCACTGGTATCGTTATCATATGCCTTAGCATAGTCTGGTTGGGTCGCTTGATACGGTACAATCGACGTGCAAGACGTGAAGCTGAGCAAGCAAAACGCAAATTTGAGGAGTCTAAAAAAGAGTTGGAAGAGTTTCTCAAGAAGATTGAAAACCTGGCCAAACAAACAGAAGAATTGGCTTAGCAGTTCACATTGGTTGAATAGCACGAGTAACTACGAATCTCTGGCCAGGCTTGCATGAAAAGATGCACGACATGGCAGTCAATTCGTTGATGCGGCCATACTGAGTAAACCAATTGTCCGAATTTACAGTTTTGCGAGACTGCAACCGAGTAGCCTGATTCATACTGATAATTGTGGCAACGGTACCCCTCTCACAGGCAAGCTTCAGATACGATTTTGACCGCCTGATTCCCAATCAGGACATGCGTTTCCGAGACGACTCCGTCTGATTCCGTATCCACACTATTCACACTCGGCCATGATAATGATAGAATTGCAGGAACCAAATATCACTGACGATTAGCTATGGAGTGCAGTGCTTTAATAATCGGTACCCATTCTCAGGCAGAGAATGTGGACGTCTTTGATTGGGCTCAGGAACTTCCCAGCATGTCGGATTACGACATTATCATCTTAGATACTACCAAAATATATGACCTGTGGTCTCCTGAAGGCCAAATGAAACGCTCAGACGGTAGAATACATTCACTTCTGGAAAAAAATGCTATCCATGAGCGAGTGGAAGGGAGACTTCATTCAGTGAAGGAGAAATTGACAGAAATATTGGAGTATCGTGTAGCCATATATGTGTTATTCATCCCTGATATAACAATGAAAATTGAATTTCATTATCGAGGCTTTGAAATTGCAGAAGCTCGGGTACCTAGTAGAGATAGTCGGCATTACAACTTTTCTATGGAGTGGTGTCCAATATCAATTGACAGAATCGAAGAGAGAGGCAAAGCTGTAGTTCCTTTGGATTTGACATACGATGAATACTTCAGACATTTTCGACACTGGGAATACTACTTCGATACCGATTCATTGGATATATCTGAATTTTGTAAGCACTATTATACTAAAGGCTTTGCAGTAACGCCTCAACTCACGAACATTGCTACAAATCGAATAGGTAAGCCGATAGCCATACAATTCACACCGTGTTTCCACAGGATGTTAACCGATGAAGAAGCACTAGGGTATCGAGAAGAGACACGCCCTTTTGAAGGCAGACCTGACCACATTGGAGGTAATCTGGTACTTCTTCCTGTTGCCAATAAATACGACACAAGGTCAAGCATCGAATTCTTGCTTCGCCACGAGCCCCAATTCGAAGAAATCGCCCCCTCCAGGATACGCAGCGAAGTGACCGAATTAGGCAAAACTCGCAAGGTAATTGAATCCCAAGAAGTCACAACTGGGCCTATCGAAAACGGAAAGAAACCGTGGTATTCAAGAATTCCTCCGTGGGTGCCTCATTTCATCCAAGAATGGTATAAGACCACCTTAGAAGCATGGTTCAGAGCACACAAGTCATAGCGTTAGCCATATTGATTTAACACCTTCTGAGATTATCTACTGAGCTTGCTTTAATGTGTCCTCTATCAGCATCATCAAATCTAAGTGAGCCGAGATAACGCACATGATTCGCAATCATGCCTGTCAACTCGTAGCTGACTCAAGAAACCTCAGAGTATTCTCCAACTTAATAGCCCTAGACTATCTCTGCTTCAAACAGAACAACGGTTCATCTGACCGTTTCACTGTCTGGCCATGATTTCTCCGCCTCAGGTTATGTCCCAGCGACATTTGGTGGTGGCCTAACGTTATCGGGATATCATAGAAACTTGCTTGGTTTCCCTGTATAATATTCTACCGTTGCAGGAGACTTTTCGGTAGCTTTGCAGTCAAACATGCAGCTATTGACAGAGGCCGTATGTCTGGTTCACTGTCTAGGTGAATTTGGGATTTTGGGGGAGACCGTCTCCCCTTAGCTTTGCGTTCGGAGGGGTGTCCGAGTGGTTGATGGTGACGGTCTTGAAAACCGTTTTCGCCTTTGGCGAACGTGGGTTCGAATCCCACCCCCTCCGCCAGCTGTGAGGAAATGAAACCGGAATGTAGACCGTGTCCGGAGGTTCCCCCGCTTGCAAAGCATACCTATAGGGAAGTTCAGCACGAAAAGGAGGATGCTAGGTGAAGATCCACGAATACCAGGCTAAGGCGCTGCTATCTGAGTTTGGCATCCCAGTCCCTGAGGGTGGAGTGGCAGCCACCCCAGCCGAAGCCAAGAAGATAGCTGCTGAGCTGGGAGGTAAGGTGGTGATTAAAGCTCAGGTCTATGCCGGTGGCAGGGGCAAAGCCGGGGGCATAAAGGTGGCCAACACCCCCGAAGAGGCGGGAAGGCTGGCAGGCGAGATGCTCGGCACCAGGCTGGTAACACATCAGACAACCCCGGAAGGGGTGCCGGTGAGCAAAGTCCTGGTCGAGAAAGCTGTTGACGTGGAGCGCGAGCTTTACCTCAGCATTATCGTCGATAACGCCAGCCGGATGCCGGTAATGATGGCTAGTGAAGCCGGCGGCATGGATATCGAGGAGGTAGCTCGGACTAGCCCGGAGAAGATTCTCAAAGTCTATGCCGAGCAGGCGGCCGGCTTTCAGGCTTTCCAGGGCCGTAAGCTGGGTTACGGAATGAATTTAAGCCCCGCCCAGGTCAGACCAGCCACCGGTTTGATGACCAATCTGTATAGGCTTTTTCAAGCCAAGGACTGCTCCCTGGCCGAAATCAATCCCCTGGTTGTTACAGTAAACGGCGACCTTCTGGCTCTCGATGCCAAGCTAGACTTTGAGGACAACGCTCTTTTCCGCCACAGTGATATCGAGCAGCTCCACGACCTGGAACAGGAAGACCCGCTTGAAGCTAGAGCTAACGAATTGGGGATTAAGAATTACGTTAAGATGGATGGTAACATTGGCTGCATGGTGAACGGAGCCGGCCTGGCTATGGCAGTCATGGACCTCATCACTTACGCTGGTGGCGCCCCGGCCAACTTTCTCGATATCGGCGCTGTAAACAACACTGACCGTGTCGTCAACGCCTTCAAAATCTTCACCGCTGACTCCAGCGTTAAGGCGATATTAGTAAACGCATTCGGCGGAATAGCAAGGGTGGATGTTATCGCCCAAGGCATAGTTGAAGCTCATAAGCAGATGGATGTCCGACTTCCGCTGGTCATCAGATTGGCAGGGACAAATGTCGATGAAGGCAAGCGCATCCTGGCCGAATCCAAGATAGACTTCATTGAGGCAGCGGATTTTCATGATGCTGCCCGCAAGGCAGTGGCAGCAGCCAAAGGTTCCT
>JADHWZ010000085.1 GCA_016783225.1 Dehalococcoidia bacterium
ACTCGGCAGAAGCGTTTGTCATAGCCACAGGCTGGCCGCCCAAATCGGTCTTTGAAGGCCAGGGTTATGGAGAGCCTATAACGGCTCGTCTTTCTTTTTCAGGGTGGCAATCAGATCGTCCAGGGGTATGGCGGTCAGGGTCAACGTCTGAAGGCCTCCTCTGCCGCTCAGATGTATCGCCACCTTGGCTGCGACCTGGTCGCTCGGAGCCTCCAGGATATTGACGAAATCGTACTGCCCCAGAAGACCGTATTGGGCCAGTATCTTGACACCCATATACTCCACTTCCTTGTTCAGTTCCTTGAGAAACTCTGGATATTCCTCGATCTTTTTCCTGCCTTCACCGGTAAGAGTTGTCAGCATAAGATATACAGCCATTGCTACCTCCTCTTGGTTGGTTTTCTTGCTGTACTAATTATATGCCCCGTTATGCTGAAATACTAGACCCCCTGGGGGGAGGTTGTGCCGGTGGTCGGGTAGGACGTGAATTCGGTGGAAGCAGTCGGCCCTCGTCGCTGCGCTTGGCTATCACGTTGGGTAGCCGACAACCGTCGGCCGTGCCCGCTTTCCTGCAGGAGACATGCGGTCGCGCTACGTTGATTTTCCCGATGATTTCCCATACAATAGCCTCGCAGTTGGGAGGTGGCTCGAAGCGCATTGCTGCCCGGGGAAGACAACTTGCGATGAGCAAATTCGCTGACAGGTTACAACGTATCTACCGAGGTTCAGCACCGTCTATAGGCTTCCGCAAGCCCGGTGCTGATGCTGACAGTTCCGCGTTGCTACTCGTTGCCAACTTGACCAGGACAAATCCCAGAGACGCTAAGGCTATGGCTGGCGCTGGCATAGACGCCGCCATTGTGAGCACCGAAAGGGTAGATGCTGCCAGCTTTGGAAGATTAGCTTCGGCCATGGGTGATATCCCGCTGGGGTTATCAGTGGAAAGCGCCAGCCCGGATGAGATTGACGCGTATGTTGGTTCGGGCTGTGATTTTGTAGTCCTGGGGCTGAAGACGCCGCTGGAGGCAGTGGGGAAAGAAGGCATGGGCAGGATTCTCAGGATAGATGGCTCGCTGGACCAGGGCCTGGTCAGGGCCATCAATGACCTGCCGCTTGCAGTTGATGGCGTGCTTGTCGCGGGGGAAGAATGCTCGGTCACCATCGAGCGCTTGCTCATTTGCCAGCGCTTCGCCGAGCTGGTGGACAGGCCATTGCTGGTGACCGTCGGTTTGTCAGCAAGCAGTGGAGAGCTCGGCAGCCTGTGCCAAGCCGGGGTCAATGGGTTGGTGCTACCGGGGGGTCTGCCGGCGAAGGAGCTTGCCAAAGTGAAGAGGGCAATCGGCGCTTTGCCTCGCGTTTCTGGCAGGAAAGCCAAACGTGCTGCGTTGCTGCCTCGGCTCGGCGGCGGCCCGGAGGCCGAGATGGAGGAGGAGGAGGAGGAAGAGGAGATCTAGCGGGCTTGCTGCGCCTCTGGTGACGGAACGGCTTCCCACCAAATGGAGCACGTAGACACTGTCACCAACGCAAGCCACTGGCGATTAACTGGTCGCCATATGGTAACCTCGGCTGTTCCCGGTCTCGGCGTATTCTGACAGATATGACAGCAAACCTTGGCCTATTCCTACTATCGGCTGCAGGTATCTCTCTTTCCGGTGTTATGATGCCCGGTCCTCTTACCGCAGCTACCATTACCAAGGGCTATCGGGAGAAATACGCTGGTATCTGGATAGCCCTGGGGCACGCGGTGGTCGAATTGCCTCTGATGGCGCTCATCTATTTCGGTTTTGCTCATTTCTTTGCTTCTCCAGAGGCCAAGAAGGTCATTGGCCTGGCCGGCGGCCTGATGCTGATTGTCATGGGGTCAATGATGTTGCGAGCCATCAAGAAGACCGCAGGAGAGGCTGCCGACCTGCCATATAACTCGTTTGTCACCGGCATCATAATGACTGGAACAAACCCTTATTTCTTCATATGGTGGGCGACCATTGGGATAGCCCTGGTAGCTACCTCTGCCGGTTTTGGCATATGGGGTCTCTTTCTGTTCGCGGCGGTACACTGGTCATGCGACCTGGTGTGGGAGCAGTTTGTTTCAATGAGCGTGTTCAAGACGAGGCATTTGTGGACGCAAGAGGTTCAGAGGGTTGTGCTTGGCATTTGTGCCCTGGTCTTGGTTGGCTTTGGCGTGTGGTTCTGTTTTTCCGCTTTCGTCTAGACGGTTCCCGGTTCAGGGCATGGACTGCATTGACTGGAAGTACTTACCTTCGGTCTTTATGGCTGGGGCGATTACCATCTTGACCTTGTGCATGTCCTTGATGCTAAGGGCACCGCAGACGCCCATGGCGGTGCGCAGGGCACCGACGAAGTTCTCGGTGCCGCCGGTCATGGAGGTGGGTCCGAAGAGCAGTTGCTCAAGTGAAACCCTGGCACCAACTTTGACACGTGTTCCTCTGGGCAACGCCGGGTGAGGATGGGACATGCCCCAGTTGTAGCCTTTCCCCGGGGCTTCCGTGGCCTGCGCCAGGATTGACCCCAGCATCACGGCATCCGCTCCCGAGGCGAATGCTTTGCATAAGTCGCTACCGACGCGAATCCCACCATCGGTGATTACTGCCACGCGCTTGCCGGTTTCCTTGAGGTGGGTCTCGCGGGCGGCAGCGCAATCCATAGTGGCCGTCACCTGGGGCACGCCAACGCCAATGACCTCCCTGGTCGTGCAGGCAGCTCCGGGACCGATCCCAACCAGGATGCCATCGATGCCCCCTCTCATCAGTTCCAGGGCGGCGGTGTACGTGACGCAGTTGCCGACTATGATCGGCATGGATAGCGTTTGACACAGCTCAGAAAAGATAAGCCCTCGGTAGCTCCTGGAAATGTGGCGAGCAGTGGTGACCGTTGATTGCACCACCAGGATATCGGCACCTGCCTCTTTGGCGACCGGGGCAAGTCGCTTGGTAGTAGCTGGAATCAGTGATACGGCGCAAGTGGCTCCAGCCTGTTTTATCGTTTGAATTCGCTCGGCAATGAGATTCTCCTTGACGGGCTGGGCATAAATCCTCTGGAGCAGCAAGGTTACGTCTGCGTCAGAGGCCTGGGTGATTTCAGCTAAGACCTCTTGGGGCTTCTCATATCTTGTTTGAATTCCGTCCAAGTTAAGAACGGCCAGGCCACCCAGCTTATTGGTCAGAACGGCGAAGTCCGGGTCGACTATGGCGTCCATCGCCGCAGCCAGAATAGGGGCGGAGAAAGTGAAGTTCCCGATGGTAAAATCAGTGTTTGCCTGGTCGGGATTGACGGTGACGTCTCCGGGGACGAGGGCAACTTCTTCAAAGCCGTAGGCGCGTTCCATTTCCTTGAATGTTGGGGCAGACATGGTTATCTCTCGGGGATTATTGTTGCAGACTATAGCAAAGCCCTCGCCTTGAAGTCAAGCCAAGGTCTGATTTCCACGGATGGGCTAGACGCCTTCGCGGCGGTAGGCTATAATTAAGCGCGATTGATTTGTGCCCTGCTCTGTACGTCGTAGCTACGCCGATCGGCAACCTGGAAGATATTTCCCTGCGTGCCCTGCGCTTGCTTGGCCAGGTGGGCCTGATTGCTGCCGAGGACACGCGCGCCACGCGCCAGATGCTGAATGCCTATGACATTAAGACGCGGCTGACCAGCTACCACGAGCACAACAAGCGGGCCAAGCTCGGCTATCTCCTGGACTGTCTCAAGGAGAAAGAGGTCGCCCTGGTCTCGGAAGCCGGTATGCCGGGACTGAGCGACCCCGGTTACGAGCTAATTGCGGCGGCCATCGAGTGTGGTATTCCCGTTGTGCCCATTCCTGGTGCCTCGGCGGTGATTACGGCCGTGGTGGTTTCTGGACTACCAGCCGGTCAGTTCGTTTATCTCGGCTTCTTGCCCCGCCGCCGTGGGCAAAGGCAGCGCCTTCTGAAGTCTGTGGCTGATGAGCCGCGGACTATGGTTGCTTTTGAAGCTCCGCACCGACTCTTGGAAACGCTGGAAGATGCCCTCCAGGTACTGGGCGACAGGAAACTGGCAGCCTGCCGTGAGCTCACCAAGGTTCACGAGGAGATTTTCCGCGGCAGGTTGAGCGAGGCAATGGCGCACTTTGCTCAGCCAAGAGGTGAATTCACTTTGGTCGTTGAAGGCAAAACAAAAGAGAAGCCCGAGGTTGATGAACAAATTGAAGCCGAGCTACGCAAGTGCCGTCGGCAGGGGGTTGGTGCCAGGGAAGCGGTAGCTCGGTTGGCTGAAAGCAGCGGCGTGTCGAAAAAGAAGCTTTATCAGGCTTGGCTAAGGCTGAGTAAAGGAGACTAGGAATGATTCGCGGTTGTATTGCTACAGGCGAAATCAGATGTGATGGGGAAGGTTGTCATCGTGTTATCCAGCATGGAGAGCGGTATCTGCTCAGCGAAGGAGAGGAAGGCGAAGTACTGCGTTTATGTGTCGACTGCTGCTTGAGGAAAGGCTACTCCAACTATGTGGCAGAACAGGGCGAAAAGGCGTTGACCTTTTTCCCGCCCCCGCCGGGTTCATAACAGAATTTGAGGGACGGGCTTGTGACTGCGAGGCAGATTGATGTCTGAGCACATTTTTGTCGGCGTGGCGTGGCCCTACGCCAATGGGTCGCTTCATCTGGGGCAGATAGCTGGGGCTTACTTGCCGGCCGATATCTTTGCCCGTTACCATCGACTCAAGGGTAATCGGGTTTTGATGGTATCTGGCAGTGACCAGCACGGAACGCCGATTACTCTGCGTGCCGAACAAGAGAATAAGCCTCCGCAAGATATCGTGGCGAAGCATCATCAGGAGTTTCTGGATTGCTGGCAGAAGCTGGGCATTTCCTGGGATTTGTTTACCACTACTGGTACACCGAATCACGCTCACGTTGCTCACGACATGTTCCTCAGCCTGTTGGAGAAAGGCTATATATACAGGGACTCCGTGCCGCAGGCCTATTGCCCCGCGTGCCAGCGTTTTCTGCCGGACCGCTACGTTGAAGGCACTTGTCCTCACTGCCACTTTCCCCAAGCCCGGGGCGACCAGTGTGATGAATGCGGCAGGACCCTGAACCCCAGCGATCTTCTTGACCTTCGCTGCCGCCTTTGCTCTGCGGCTCCCCGCTTCGAGGTTTCCGAGCATTTCTTCCTCCGCCTCAGCGCCTTCGAAGACAGGCTGAAAGCCTGGATAACCGAGCAGACGCACTGGCGCCAGAACGTGCTCAATTTCAGCCTGGGCATTCTTGAGAGTGGGCTCAAGGACCGGGCAATAACCCGTGACATCGAGTGGGGGGTGAGTGTGCCTCAATCGGGCTTTGAACGTAAACGTATCTACGTGTGGTTCGAGGCGGTTATCGGCTATCTTTCCGCGAGTAAGGAGTGGGCAATCAGCCGGGGCGATGATGCAGCTTGGCAGCCTTTCTGGGGAAACGAGGCCAAGAGCTACTACTTCATAGGCAAAGACAACATCCCTTTCCATACGCTTATCTGGCCGGCGATGCTGATGGGCTACGGCGGCCTTAATCTTCCCTACGATGTCCCAGCCAACGAGTTCCTGACGGTAGAACGCAAGAAGCTTTCCACCAGCCGCAACTGGGCGGTATGGCTTCCTGATTATCTGGAGAGGTATGACCCGGACCCGCTGCGCTACCTCTTGTCTATAAACATGCCAGAAACTGCGGATACTGATTTCTCCTGGCGTGAGTTCCTGCGCCGCAACAATGATGAACTGGTGGCGACTTACGGGAATTTGGCCCACCGGGTTCTCACCTTCACCCAGCGAAACTTCGCTGGTGTGCTGCCAGCCTGCGGAGAGCTTGATAGTCAGAGCCAGGCACTCCTCCACAAGGCTGAGACTGCGCTCGACAGTGTTGACAGACTTCTCTGCGGTTGTCACTTCAGGGAGAGCGTCAGAACGGCGATGGCCCTGGCGCAGGAAGGAAACCGGTACCTCGACGACAAGGCCCCCTGGAAAGCAATCAAGGATGACAGCCGGGCTGCAGGTACGGCTGTCTACGTGGCGCTGTCGGTGCTCTCCACATTGAAGACTATTCTTTGCCCGTTTCTACCCTTCAGTTCGCAGAAACTGCACGGTTTTCTTGGCTTCGACGGGGAGGTTGAGGCAGTGGGCTGGAGACTTCAATCACCGGTATCAGGGCAGAAGCTGCCAACTCCGCAGCCACTGTTTGACAAACTGGACGAGAGTATCGTGGCTGAAGAAACCAGCCGTCTCGGAAGTGGGGAGTCGGATGGATCTCAGTGACATCTATGGGCCTATTCAGGGCGACCTGGACGAAGTCGAGCGAAGCCTGGAGGTGGTAGCTGATGTTGACTTCCCCTTGCTCGCGGAATTGCTGGAATATGCGTTAAGAAACGGCGGCAAACGAATTCGGCCGTCGCTCACTTTGCTTTGTGGAAAAGCTGGGAATTATGACTTGAGCCTCCTTGTGCCGATGGCAACGGCAGTGGAGCTTCTTCATACGGCTACTCTGGTTCACGATGATATCGTGGACCACTCGGCAATTCGCCGTGGGAAGCCAGCAGTCAGCCTTGCCTGGGGTGAAAACAGAGCGTTGCTCCTTGGCGATTATCTTTTTTCCAAGGCTGGCAGTCTTGCGGCCAGCACTGGAAACCTGAGGGCGATAAAGCTCTTTTCCCAAGCTCTTATGACTATTTCGGGTGGTGAATTACAACAAACCGCGGTGGACTTTGATTTGGAACAGGCTCGTGACCACTATTACAGATGGATTGGCGCCAAGACAGCCTGCCTTTTCTCCACGGCGGCTGAATCCGGCGGCATACTAGGTCAGTGTCCTGAGGATACAATCGGGGCAATGAGAGAGTACGGTCATAACTTTGGCATGGCTTTTCAGATTATCGATGATGTGCTGGATTTCGTTGGTGAAGAAAGCCAAGTGGGTAAACCGGTGGGCTCTGATTTGAGTGAAGGTACAGTGACCCTTCCCTCGATACTCTTTGCCGAGTCTCATCAGGGGGATAATTTGATAGAGATGATTATTGAGAATAGGGATGCCGAGAGCGTGGCGCTAGCCGTGGAGAAGATTCGTAACTCACCGGCTATTGGTGAGTGTCTGGCTATCGCTTCGGATTTCTCTTCTCGGGCCTCGCAGGCCATTGAGAAGCTCCCTGATAATGCCCCGCGTCAGTCTTTGCTTAACTTGGCTGCCTACATTGTCCAGCGCAGGAAATAGCAGCAGCTACCCCGTTTGACTTTATTCCTGGCTGTCGCCGGTTTCGTAAATCTCTTTCTCTGTTGTGATTCCGCCCTGCTTGAGTCTATCAACAGCGTACTCGCAGGCTTGGAAAGCTTCTTGACGATGGGGTGCGGCCACAGCGATGACCAGGGCGATTTCTCCGACGCTTAGCTTGTCGATCCTGCGAGAAATAGCTATGTGCTGAAGCTGCCATTTCTGCTTGACCTCAAAGACTACCTGGTTGAGCTTTGCCTCGGCGTTTTCCTCGGCCTTCGCAATTTCCAGGGCGGCGACTTTCCTGCCGCGAGTCCTACTGCGTACTGTTCCAATGAAAGTGACAACAGCGCCATAGTCGTCTTTCTTGACTTTGGCTATTATCGCCTGGGGAGAAAGTGGCTTTGAGGTAATCTCAATCATGCGCTTGGCCAGCGGGTAATACTTCGAAGTCGTCTTCAGACTCTGGCTGTCATTCTGAGTCCTTCGCCGCCCGTCATCCTGAGCCCTTCGTTTTCTGTCATCCTGAGGGAGCCCTTCGCCACCTGTCATTCTGAACGAAGTGAAGAATCTCACCTCTGGCTCAGGGTAAACTCCGCAAGTGCTTGATGCATTCTGGGGTGGACTCTGCGTGGAATGTCTACTGGGCCGACAACTTAGTCTAGGAAGCCGGTGCGGCCTCTAGTTCGGTGGATGGCACGGATTCCTTGAGCAGTGCCTTAAATTCTGCCTCTTCGATAGTCTCCTTGTCGATGAGGCGTTCAGCGATCAGCTTAAGCATTCCTCTATTCTCAGCCAGGATTCTCTTGGCAGTATCGTAGGCACTCTGAATGAGCGCATGAACCTCTTCGTCAATCTCCTCGGCTACCTTCTCGCTGTAGTTTCGCTGCTCGTGGATTTCACGACCGAGGAAGACGAGCTCATCCCGCTTTCCGAAGGTGCGAGGTCCCAGTTTCTCGCTCATTCCGTATTCGGTTATCATTTTGCGGGAGAGGCCAGTCGCCTTTTCCAGGTCGTTCTGGGCACCGGTGGTTACTTCGCCAAAGGCGATCTCTTCGGCAGCCCGTCCCGCCAGGGTTACTGTCAACATATCCTCAAACTGGGGACGTGTCCATAGGTGGCGGTCTTCGGTGGGCAGGAAGCGGGTCCAACCTCCCATCATCCCTCGAGCCACAATGGAGATCTTGTGTACCGGGTCGGCATTCGGTAACATGTTGGCAGCCAGAGCGTGCCCCGTTTCATGATACGCAATACTCTCCTTTTCCTTATCCGTTATGACCCGTCCTTTCTTTTCAGGACCAGCGATAACCCGGTCAATGGAATCTTCTAATTCCATCGTACCAATGTCTTTGCGGTCATGCCTGGCTGCTAGAATAGCCGCTTCATTGATTAGGTTGGCTAAGTCGGCGCCGCTGAAGCCTGGAGTCTGTTTGGCTATCACTTTCAAATCGGCCTTTTTGGCCAAAGGCTTGCCCTTGGCATGCACATCGAGGATGGCTTTGCGACCGTTGATGTCTGGTTGGTCGATAACAACGTGACGGTCGAACCGGCCGGGGCGCAGTAATGCTGGATCCAGGATATCAGGGCGGTTGGTGGCGGCGAGAACAATTACGTTGGTGCTGCTATCGAAGCCATCCATTTCTACGAGTATCTGGTTCAATGTCTGCTCCCGTTCGTCATGGCCACCACCCAGGCCAGCGCCGCGGTGCCTGCCCACAGCATCAATTTC
>JADHWZ010000086.1 GCA_016783225.1 Dehalococcoidia bacterium
TTACTCCAGTTGGTCTCAAGATATACACGTCTCTCTGCAACTATTTCGAACCTTTGGACATCATCTGCGTTGCCCGAAGAAGCCAGTCGTCCAATACACCTGTGTGGTACACCCGGGCCAGAAGGCACAACTTCTATCTACGCGGCTTCAAATACTTGATCATTGTAAGGAAGTCAGCCAGAACATCGGAATCCACTAAACGCAGGAAGATTGAATGGGCATCGTACTATAGGGGCAGATAGCGATTGAAGCCAGATTGTCCTGAGGCAATAATATGAAATACACGGCCAACTTCACCAACATCCTCCTGCCTATTCTTGAAAGATATCTGAAGAAGTACGGCAGAGCAGAAATCCACAAGTATTTCTTTGACGTGTTAAATGAAACAAAGGAAATTTTCCAACGGACCACTAGCGACACTAATGGGCAAAAATGGAGAAACGAAAGCGGGACAATGCTTGAACAACTCGTTATTTCCTTCATCCACAAGGAAATTTCAAAACTAGGTTATGATATTACAACTGATGATGAAATAGATAGCAGTAGTTCAGGTGTTCTAGAAAAAGTGGGACATAATATTGTCTTGAAATATGGTAAATATTACATCCTTCCTGACAGTGACATCGTAATTTACAATCCGCAGACAGCCGAAGTAAAAGCAATTATTTCCTGTAAAGCATCTGTTAGAGAGAGATTCGCACAGTCCCTATATTGGAAGTTGAAGTTGGCTAACAATGATAGAACTAGAAATATTAAGATGTATTTTGTCACTGTTGACAAAGAATATAACAAAAAGAAGACCCGTTGCATAAAACCATCTCTAGATATAGAAGGGAACAAAGACCCGACTAAACCGCGAATATTGCTTGAGTATGAAATGGACGGGGTTTACGTGACTAGGCAGATGAAAAACGAAAGTGCTAAGGTCAAAATGTTTGACAAATTTATTGCCGACTTTAAAGCACTAGCATTGCAGTGATATGGTCGGGCGTATTCCGTATTAGAAGCCTTAGCGAATTGCTCTGCTTGCTTTGGAACTTGGTTCCTTTCGGCTAGTATGATACTGTGTAACCGTCTCATGGCTACGCCTTCGGTCGTCCATGAGTGCAATTGCGGTCGTCCTGCTGGCAGGAATAGCCAAGATAGTATCCCTCACGCCTCCTTCCCAATTATGCCACCGTTTGACCAGAAAAGGCACCGCTGCGCCACCGTCACCACCGCAATTCGCGGCAGCCGAGCTAAGGACGTCTGTTTGGCGTAGTGTGCGCGGAGGGGAATCAACTGGACGATGCTAAGGCACTGAGTCCCTGTGCGCCCACGGCATCCGCACTAGCATTTTGCTAACGAACTGCTGAGCACGCCGCATCACCACACGCCACGCCAGATACGAAATCGGCTTCAGGGCTCCGACCACAGCCATACTGTGATATTTTGACAACCTGTTCTTTAGCAGTTATACTTATGGGGAATAGTACAACTCCAATGGAAACGTAGGACAAAATGACAATTGTAAAAACATCGCTAAAGGGACAAATCCTGATACCCAAGGAAATGCGAAAGAGAGTAGGCTTGAAGGCCGGGCAGAAGGTAAGCCTGAAATTGGTTGGCGACGAAAAGATAGAACTCACCCCCGTACCGCTGGAGCCGGTGGAAACCTTCTGCGGTATGTTCCAGGAGGGCTCCTCACTCACCAAAGCATTACTCAAAGACCGGAAGCAGGAATTAATGCATGAAAAAAGCAAGGTTGCTTGACTCTTTTGCCCTCCTGGCATACTTGAAAAAGGAGAAGGACTACCAGAAGGTCAAAGAAATCCTTGCTTCCCATCAGACAGGTGAGGAAGACCTCTTGATGAATGAAATCAACGTGGGGGAGGTCTACTATATCCTGGCTCGGGAGCGCTCACTTGATGCTGCGGAATACTTCCTGCACGACATTCTCCAGGCTCTTGATATAAAGACAGTCCCTAACTCTCTCCCCGATGTCATAGAAGCAGCAAGAATCAAGGCCCAATTTCTCATCCCCTACGCCGATGCCTTCGCTGTTGCCACCGCTGTAAGATATGGTGCCACTCTGGTCACGGGAGACCTGGATTTCAAGAAGGTAGAGCACTTGATAGACATCGACTGGTTGACATAGCGGAGTGCGCTGTCTTGTGCTGGATATTCATCGCCCATGTTGCCACTTTCCTTCAAGCAGTGTAGTGCGACCTTTTAAGGTCGCCTGGTGGGGTTTTGGGCGAGGCTGAAGCCTCGCACTACATGTTGCCGCTTTCTTTCAGCCAGTGTAGTGCGACCTTTTAAGGTCGCCTGGTGGGGTTTTGGGCGAGGCTAAAGCCTCGCACTACATGTTTAAGCCACTGGAGATATGTCTTTGGGAGAGAGCCGCCGACTGGCTTTACACCACGGGAATGGTTGTGCCTGTGGCTTTGGCTATGAGCTTTCCCGCTTGATTGGTCACCGTCATTTCAGAGATGCAGACTCGCCGGCCGGTTTTCACCACCCGGCATTCCGCGGTGAGCTCGTCCTCCACGTCGGCGCCGGCAACGAAATGAATGTTGAACTGTGAGGCCACGTTAGGGGTGATTACCGAGTTGGTGGCGTAGGCAAATGCCTGGTCGGCCAGCGACATGATAACCCCACCGAAGACCATTCCGTTGAAATTGACATATTCGGGCTTCAGCTTCATCGCCACCCTGGCGTAGCCCTCGGACAACTCCACCAATCTCATATTGAGAAATGAGGCAATGGGCTCCGCCTCCGCTTTTGCCCTCAAGGCCGCCACATTTTCTGAAGCGCTGCTCTCTTGCCGTGACATCTGGCTCAGTATTCCTCCGTATCAGTCTCGCCTGCCGCTGGCAGCTTTTTCAAAGCCAGCCAGGGAACCTTCCAATGTCCTGTCATTGACGCAGTATGAGAGCCGGAAATATCCCGGAGACCCGAAGCCACGACCCGGCACCGTCAACACATTCCACTGCCGCAGCTGTTCCACGAAAGCAACCTCGTCTTCAAGTGGAGATTTGGGGAACATGTAGAAAGCTCCCTGAGGCTTCACCACCGAGTAGCCCATTTCGACGAGATGGCTGTACAGGAAATCCCTCTTCTTCTGGTACTCATCCACCGACACGGTTACGTGCTGAAGACTGCGCACGGCGTGCTGCATCAGGGCGGGAGCGTTCACAAACCCGAGGATCCGGTTGCAAAAGATGAAGCCGCCCATTAGCTCTTCCCGCTGGCTACATTCGGGGTGTAGGGCAATGTAGCCGACGCGCTGGCCGGGCAGCGCCAGGTCCTTGGAGTGAGAGGTGGCAACAATAGTGTGACGGTGGTGGTGAAAAACCGGAGGGTATTTCAAGCCGTCATATATGATCTTGCGATAGGCCTCATCGCTGATGAGGAAGATCCAGGTCCCATATTGAGACTCTTTCTTCTGGAGGAGGTCACCGACCTGATGTATTAAGTCCTCGCTATAGACAACACCCGTTGGGTTATTTGGGGAATTGATGATCACCCCCTTGGTATTGGCCGTGATAGCAGCTTCGAGAGCATCGAGCCTGGGGACAAATTGCTCGTCCGTGGGTACGACCCTGGTAAGCCCGCCGTGGTTGTCTATGTAGTTGCCGAACTCCATGAAGTAAGGGGCGAATACGATGACCTCTTCCCCTGGATTGAGTATCGTTTTCAATACCACGTTCATTGCCCCGGCAGCGCCACAGGTCATGACAATACTGTCCAGCGTGAACTTCATGCCGGTCTCTGATGAGAGTTGCGCCGCCACGGCGGCCCTTGTTTCCGGATAACCGGCGTTCGGCATGTACCTGTGCATCCCCGGCATGGGATTCTCTACCAGCCTCTTCAATTCCGCCTCAAACTCAGGCGGGGGTTCCATAATGGGGTTACCCAGAGAAAGGTCGAAGACGTTCTCCTCGCCATAACGTTGCTTGAGAGCGGCTCCCTCCTCGAACATCTTCCTGATCCACGACCCCTCTGCCATACGTGCCCGGACGTTATCCGACACTGACATTCGAGGTTTCCTTTCTACCCTGCTCGAAGGCGGTCATGTTGATTTGCAGAATTCCGGACGGCAGGCGCCCTGAAATACAGTCCTTCCATAGGTCAACATCGATAGGCAAGAAAGCCGACACGCATCCCAGCATGAACATGTTGAGCGCCCGAACGTCGCCCAGCTCTGCGGCCCTGCTGGTTCCGTTGGCAAAACAAACGCGGTTCGTCTGCCGTCTCAGGATATCGCCTACCTCTTCGTCGGTGGGGTACCGGGCGGTTCCCAGGCTGACTGACAGGGGAGGCATGGCGTGGTTATTGACAACTGCCAGGCCTCCGGGACTGAGGAAGTGAGCCCACCTGGCGGCTTCCAGCTTCTCGAAAGCCACCAGCATGTCGACTTCGCCTTCCTTGATTAGAGGGGATGAGACCTGGTCGGCGAGCCGGACGTGACTCAGGACGCTGCCGCCACGTTGTGCCATGCCAAGCGTGTCTGTCTTCTTGATATCGTATCCTGCGGTGAGAGCCACCTCGCCCAGTATGTCACTGGCCAGAATGATACCCTGGCCGCCCACGCCTACCATGAGTAGGTCTTGCTTGTTCATTTCGGTGTCTCCGCTGCCGCAGCAGACAGCGGGCCTATTGCCTTCTTGGGGCAGAGCTGCTCACAGATAGTGCAGGCATCGCCGGCGCACGAAGCGGCATCGATGTAGATCTGCCCATCGAGCTTCTGAATGGCGGGACACCCGAGCCTGAGACAGATACCGCAGTCGTCGCACTTGTCCATATCAACTGCTCTGGGCCCGGACCGCGTCCGGAGGCGCACGGCGCAGGTGCCGCGGACGATGATAACAGAAAGCTCAGGGCTGTCCAGGGAACTCCTCACAGCCGCCCGCACAGCTTTCATATCGAAGGCGTCTATTACCTTGACATCGTTGACCCCGATGCCCCGTACCAACCGCTCGAGCTCTACCGGCTGTGTCTTCTTGCCCTGCGCCGAGATGCCGGTCCCGGGGTGGTCCTGATGGCCTGTCATGGCCGTTGTGCCATTGTCGAGGATTACAATCGTTATCTGCCCCCCGTTGTAGACGCCGTTCACCACGCCGGTAATACCGGAGTGGAGAAACGTGGAATCGCCGATAACCGCTATAACCTTGGTTCCAACGCCGGCCTTCTCCATTCCCAGGGCTTTGCCAATGCTGGCGCCCATACAGGCAGTCGTGTCCATGGCGCTGAGCGGAGGGTAGGTAGCCAGGGTGTAGCAGCCTATATCTCCGGTAATGATTAGCTTTGATTCGCCCTGTGCTTTGCCGCTCGAGTCCAGCAATTTCGAGCGCTGTCCAATGGTATTGAGCACAAAGAACAGGCCGGTATGCGGGCAACCCGGGCACAGCAAAGGAGGACGCCGCGGTAGCCCCTGGGGAAGGTCTACCTGCCGACCCTGCGAGGGCTCATCCAGCAGCCCGGCACGGCGCCCGGCTTCTTCGACAATGCCTGAATTCAATTCGCCCGCCCTGGGGATGAACTCCTTACCGATGACCTCTATCCCCATGGCCTGGATACTCTCCTGAAGAAACGGGTCGAGTTCCTCCACCACCATCACCCTGTCTACCTTATCGGCGAACTCGCGCAGCAAATTCCGCGGTAGGGGATATGTCATGCCGAGCTTGAGGAAAGAGGCCTTGGGGAAGGCCTCCCTGGCGTACTGGTAGGCGACGCCGCTGGTCACCACGCCCAGATGACGCTCGCCCCACAGTACCTGATTGTGCGGGAACGTCTCGGCATAGGCTGCCAGCTTAACCAGTCGGTCCTCTATCAACGGATGCCTGAGCCTGGCGTGGACTGGCAGCATTACGTACTTCTGCACGTCGTGCTTGAAGCCTGGCTGCCTGGCCGGCGTGACCCTCTTCCCGTTCACTTCCACCAGCGATTTGGAGTGGGAAATACGAGTGGTGGTGTACACCAGCACCGGGGTATCGAATTCCTCGCTCATGTCATAAGCAACCGCCATCAGGTCGTAGGCTTCTTGGCTATCAGAGGGTTCCAGCATGGGTACTTTGGCGAGCCTGGCATAATGCCGGTCGTCCTGCTCGTTCTGCGAGCTGTGTATGCCGGGGTCGCCAGCGCAAACAACAACCATCCCTCCGTCGATCCCGGTCGTCGCGGCAGCCATGAACGGGTCCGTCGCCACGTTCAGCCCCACCTGCTTCAGGGAAACCAGTGTTCTGGTGCCGGCGTACGCTGCCCCCAGACCCACTTCCATAGCCACCTTCTCATTAGTTGACCACTCCGCATAGACATCATCGAACTGGGCTATGGATTCCAGTATCTCGGTGCTTGGGGTGCCGGGATAGGCCGCGGCCACCGTCACGCCGGCATGATAGGCCCCGAGGGCCAGGGCTTCATTGCCTGAAAGCAGTTTCTTCATTTTCACGACGCCTGCCAAATATCGAGCCAGCGATTGGGTTTCAACTGTTTCCTACGATTGATTCGAGTTGAGATATCAACCTGACGACCGATTGACAGTTTATTGTAGAGGAAAGCGCGGGCGAATTCAACGGAATCTCTATGGTCCCTAATCCGTGAGTCGAGCTTCGAAAGAGTCATCTCGTGGGTGACCTCAAGCCGCACGCCATAGACGCACAGTTCTATCGGAATTACGATCGTCCGCCTCGTCAGGAATACCGTCCAGCCGAGTCGGCGACTGAGTAGCTGCCCTGTTCTCACGGCGTCTTTTGCCTTATCCAACCTCGAGCCATCCTGACCGGCAGTTTGACTTCCCCTGGCTAGACTTGTATTCTAGAGCGACGTTGAAATTACCTCAGGAGCATAATATGAGAATACTTCTCGTGTATCCACGGTATCCAGAGACATTCTGGAGCTTTAAGCATGCTTTGAAGTTCATTTCCAAGAAGGCGGCTTTCCCTCCCCTGGGCTTGCTGACCGTGGCAGCGATGCTTCCAAAGCAGTGGGAGAGGAAGCTTATCGACATGAACACAACAAGCTTGAGCGACAGCGACATTGAATGGGCTGACTATGTTTTCATTAGCGCTATGGCGGTTCAAAAAGATTCAGTGAGAAGCGTCATCAAGAGCTGCCAGAGATTGGGTGCCAGGATCGTTGCTGGTGGCCCTCTCTTTACTATGGAATACCACGAGTTTGATGGAGTAGACCATTTCGTGCTGAATGAGGCCGAGATTACACTTCCCCCCTTTCTGGAAGACTTGAAGAATGGGCAGGCGGCGCACGTTTACGCATCTGACGAATGGCCAGACATAGACACGACTCCTCTACCATCCTGGGAGCTTGTTGACATGAGAGAATACTCCTCAATGACTGTTCAATACTCCCGAGGTTGCCCTTTTAACTGTGAATTCTGTGACATTGTCGTGCTCAATGGCCACATGCCGAGAACAAAGGACAAAGAGCAGTTGCTGAGGGAGCTGGGCGCACTGTACGCTCGAGGGTGGCGAAGCAGCGTCTTCATTGTGGACGACAACTTCATAGGAAACAAGAGGAAACTGAAGGCAGAAATCCTGCCGGCGATAATCGAGTGGATGAAAGAGAAGAGATTCCCTTTCTGGCTTTTCACTGAGGCATCTGTCAATCTCGCCGACGATGAAGAGCTCATGCGCTTAATGGTGGAAGCAAACTTCAGCATGGTATTTGTCGGCATTGAGACTCCAAACGAAGAGAGCCTGACAGAGTGCGGCAAGCTTCAAAACAAGGGGCGCGATTTGGTGGCTTCCGTCAGGAAACTTCAGAACTACGGCTTGCGGGTGGATGGAGGGTTTATTGTGGGGTTTGATAGTGATCCCCATGCGATCTTCGAAAATCAGATCAGTTTCATTCAAAGAAGCGGAATTGTTACGGCGATGGTGGGCTTGCTGAACGCCCCCCCGGGTACCAGACTATACCGGCGGCTGAAGGGTGAGAATCGTTTGCTGAGGGCCTTCTCTGGAGACAACACAGACTGCTCGATGAACTTCATTCCCAGAATGGACTATGAGACCCTTATCAGGGGCTACAGGAGAATCATAGGTACCATCTATGCACCCAAACAGTATTACGAACGGATAACAACATTCCTGAAAGAATACAAACCGCGCGTACGAAATCTCGCTCGCCCCCAGTTTAGCTACCTTGTGGCATTTGCCAAATCAATGTGGTTCTTGGGAGTCAGAGAAAGAGGGAGAAGGTATTACTGGAGGCTTCTTGCCTGGACATTGGTGAAACGTCCGCGATCCTTTCCAGTGTCAGTAACCCTTGCGATCTACGGATTCCACTTTCGCAAGGTTGCGGAGGGCTACACTGGGGTCTCTGGTTGAGGCAATGCTTGAAGGTTGTGGCGAAACAAGCAACCTCTTCAGGGGGCGTGTCGTATGACCCGCTGTGATGAAATGCACCGACCAATACCGCAGGCACAAGCGTGGCAACGACAACAGCCAACAGCAAGGAGTAGCAAGCAGTGAGCACAACTCGAGATGAGGAGCTTCTATCCCTTTTCCCCGACGTGAAAGACAACGGTGAGTTAGAGTCGGAGGTTGAGTCAGATGGGCTTCGCGGCAGTCATTGGAGTACTTCTGACGAGGAGGAGCCAGAAGAAGATGCGGCGAGGATAGCCCCTGCCCGGCAAGGCGAGGAGGCTGCTGAGCTTGAAGAGGAGTGGGCGGGTAAACCACGGACGGGAGCCAGGTCCGTACTTGCGGTTGAGGTGGACCCCGCCGTGCCTGAAATAGCTGATGATTCAATTCGTATGTATCTCCATGAGATCGGGAGGTTCTCGCTGCTGACCGCGAATGAGGAGAAGGTACTAGCCAGCAAAATAGATGTGGCCAAATATCTAGAGAGGATTGAACGGCTTTACCTCCACC
>JADHWZ010000087.1 GCA_016783225.1 Dehalococcoidia bacterium
AATGGCGTACGAGTTCTCGTACCATTTGTTGTCCGGGATCGTTCCCCCGCCTATGGGCTCAGGGCACCTGGCGCTGATACCATATGGAGTCTACAAATGCAAAGACGGGTATGTCGCCATCGGTCCCTCCTGGCCCAGGCTAGCCAAGGTCATAGGGGCAGAATGGATGATCAATGACCCCAGGTTTGAAAGGGGGGACGTTAGGCTGGAACATCGAGAAGAGTTCAACCAAGCTGTCGAAGAGGCTCTGGCGAAGGCGACTGCAGACGACTGGTTGGAGCTGTTCCGAGTTGAAGATGTCATTGCCGGCCCGGTCAATACTGTCGACAAAGTTGTGACTGACCCGCAGGTAGAAGCCCGTAACATGGTATTGAATCTACCCCATCCTCTTGGTGGTGAGGTGAGGCTGGTCGGGAATCCTCTCAAAACAGCAGGCATAGACGAGAGTAAATACACTGCTCCGCCCACGGAGGGGCAACACACCGATGAAATCTTGAAAGGGTTACTCAACTATTCTGACGAGAAGATAAGCCAACTAAGGGATGAGGAGGAAAAGCACAAATTGGAACTGATTGCTCGGCTTACGAAAACCTCTTGGGAAGCGGCTACCCGCATCTTAGAACAAGAGGCTGAGCAGGAAAAGAAGGACTAGATTAGCGAATCTACTTGGGCAACAGTCTATCGGCTAAGTTGCAAAATGGGACAGGATAGAACGAAGCCACACGGAAAGGCAGTCTTCTGCAGTGGCTACGCTTGGTGACAACCGTGAGGACTGGAGATGGGGCGACCTGCACACTGCCACTTTCGTCAGCAATCCACTCGGGGAAGTGGCATAGGGGCAATTGAGAGCATGGTTAATCGGGGCCCATTCGCCGTCAGTGGCAGCACAGGCACCTTGAACAACACTTATTGGATTATGCCTGCCGGGTTCGCCGTGGACACTCTGCCCTCCATGCGTATGATCGTAGACCTGGGCGACCTGGCACGAACCATCAGTATGCATACCACTGGTGAGAGCGGTCATCCCTACAGCCACCATTACGACGATATGATTGACCACTGGCGCAACATCGAATATCATCCGATGCTGTGGACACGGGAACAAGTTGAAACAGCGACGGTTAACAGGCTGATCTTGCACCCAAGCAAATAACGCCGCAGCAAATAGGCAATCCAAGCCAGGAAGTCTGCCTGTCACCGGGCATGCCTAACAAGAAATGGAAGGCAGAAGACCCGTGGGTATGGTAATTGCTTCGGCAGGCATGTCGCCCGGCTCTTTGCGAGGAAGTTGAGCATAGGATTCCCGGCAGGCCAAGTAGCCTGCCACGAAACGGTACCCCCTACATCCTGTATCAATTAGGTCTCTGCTGCCGTGGCTGCCTCGTCAGTTTCCCTCACCTGCAACGAGTGCCCAACTAGGGAGCATTCAGTTCAGCGTCCCGCGAGGTGATGCCAATACTAAGGCGGGTGTAGGTCTGGAACGGATTGCGAGCCTCACTGTGCCCCCGTACTGTCTGCCTCAAAGACATTGAAGAGTCCAAACTGGTTCTTCACAGTGGGTATAGACATACCCCAAGCCTGGCGGCAGAAACAAGAGGGCTTGCGGAGGTTGGGGGTGGTATGTTAAAGTTACCGACATTAGCTTGGCGGCGTTCGATAAGGGCTACGTAGGCGGAGTCCTGGAGCAGGCAGAGCTAACCAGGTTAGGGTCTGCGCAAATCCCGTAGAATGGGATTAGCAGACCCAAAGAGCATCGTAGCCTCGACCGCAGCTTGACAAGGAGGCGGCATGTTGTGAGAAGGTTTGAAGTTGGACATTAGGGAATCTGAAGTTTTATGGAGGTGAAATCAGTGACACAAAAGATATTGTTCTTCTTTCTGGCCCTGACGCTGTTGGCAGTGCCTTTATTCGGTTCTTGCGCAGCCCCAGCACCGGCTGAGACCATAGAACTGACCTACAGCAATTTCTTCCCGCCTACGCATCTGCATTCCATATTGGCCCAGCAATTCTGCGCTGAGATAAAGGAGCGCACCGATGGAAGGGTGGAGATAACATACTATCCAGGCGGTTCACTAACCCCGGCGCCTGGGGTCTATGATGGAGTCGTTGAGGGTATCTCGGATATGGGGATGTCCGTTCTCGCCTACACCATGGGTCGCTTCCCTGCCAGTGAATTGGTTGACTTACCTCACGCTTACCCCAACGGGTGGGTAGCCACTAAGATGGCCAATGACTATTATGAGGAGTTCAGACCCGCCGAATTTGATGATGTGCACGTGCTCTACTTCCACGCTCACGGCCCGGGTGTAGTCTTCACAACCAAGAAGCCAGTGCGAAAAATGGAAGACCTTGAGGGACTAGTAATAAGGTCCACAGGCGTAGGAGCCAAGATAATGGAAGCTCTGGGGGCCGAGGGGTATGGAGCATCCCAGGGAGAGGCCTATGAGCTTATGTCCAAGGGTACAATAGATGGGAGTTTCACCCCTCGCGAAGTACTCAAGGGATGGAAGCAAGCAGAGGTTGTGGACTATGTTACGGGCTGCTATGACGTGGGCAATACCGCCAACATGTTCGTGGTCATGAATAAGGACAAATGGGACAGCATGCCCGATGACATAAAGAAGGTCTTCACTGAAGTCAGTGAAGAGTGGATTGACAAACATGGTAAGGTTTGGACCTACTATGACAAGGTGGGAATAGACTACTTCCTGACGTTCGAGGGTAGAGAGCTGATTGAGCTGTCGCCAGAGGAGATGGCAAGGTGGGTTGAGGCTGCCAAGCCTCTGATAGACGGGTACATAGAGGCAAAGACGGCCATGGGACTGCCTGCGACCGACTATCAAGACTACCTGATCGAACGGGTAGGGTACTGGGCCGAGCGGTCACCCACGGAAGAATCTTGCGTCGAATGGGTGGAGAAGGAGCTAGCGCAGTAAAGAGCAACAAGTAGCTCAATGGAGCGAGCCGAGCTTGCAGTGGCCGTTGAAAGAAGAAAACGCTCAAGCTTGAGCGCTCTCAAGAAATGATCTGGTCCTAATGTCGAGCAGCCTAGACAAGTTCGAGAGACTTGTCAATTCTCTGAGCAACTGGCTTAACTGGATAGCGGGTGCCGCTCTGGTGGCTATGTTGGCCCTCATTGTGGCCGACATAATCGGGGCGAAGCTGTTCAAGTGGCCCATCCCTGGCGGCATCGAGATGGTGGGCTTCTTGGCTGTGGTGGTTATTGCCTTCGCCATAGCTGAAACCCAGGTTCTCCGCGGGCACATCGAGGTGGAGTTTCTGGTGATGCGGCTTCCCCAAACAGCCCAAAAGGTGATATCTGCTCTGGTTTACGTCTTGGGGATGGCATTGTTTGCTTTGCTCGCCTGGAGAAGCTGCGACTTCGCACACACCCTCCAGGTGAAGGGAGAAGTCTCCATGACAGAGAGAATACCCTTCTATCCTTTTGTGTACGGGATAGCGTTCTGCTGCATCTCAGTATTCTTGATACTGCTGGGGCAATTCCTTAGGGGAGTCACGAAAGCGATGCGATGAATCCAATAACCATCGGCCTCTTGGGTATTGCCGCCCTGCTTGTAGTTTTCCTTCTCCGCATGCCTGTTGGCTTTGCCATGGCTTTGGTCGGTCTAGTTGGGTTCAGTTGCTTGGTTTCGCCGGAGGCAGGCCTCAGCATTCTCTCCCGGGATGTCTTTCATAGCTTCTCATCCTATTCTTTGACCGTTATCCCCATGTTTGTGTTCATGGGCTCGATTGCGTTTGCTTCAGGCATGAGCCGGAGGCTCTATGATGCCGGCTATGCGCTGCTAGGAAAGCTTCGCGGCGGCTTGGCCATGGCCACCGTTGCCGGCTGTGCTGCTTTCGCCGCCATAAGCGGGTCAACCAATGCCACCGCCGCGGCCATGGGGAGAGTCTCCTTGCCTGAGATGAAGAGGTACAATTATGCTGACTCACTGGCCACGGGCTCTGTTGCTGCCGCTGGCAGCCTGGGCATACTCATTCCCCCCAGCACGATTTTCATAATCTATGGAATCATGACCGAGCAGTCCATAGGCAAGCTTTTTGTGGCTGGCGTTTTCCCTGGGCTTATTCTCGCCGCCCTTTTCATCGTCGTTGTGGCCCTTGTCTGTTGGCGCGATCCCTCTCTTGCCCCGACCGGGGCAGCAACAAACTGGAAGGAGAAGATAGCTGGGCTTACAGGAATTAGCGAGATGCTTGTCCTGTTCGGCTTGGTGATAGGAGGGCTATTTCTTGGCTGGTTTAGCCCGACACAAGCGGGTGGTGCTGGGGCTGCTGGTGCTTTGCTGATTGGGTTGGTGAGGCGACAACTTACCTGGCAGGCATTCCTCGGTGCGGTCAAAGATGCCTTACGGATAACCTGCATGGTAATGATTATTGTCACCGGGGCTGTGGTCTTTGGCCACTTCATGGCAGTGGCTAAGATTCCTCTCTTGCTGGCCGATTGGGTAGTCCGCCTGCCTTTCCCCCCAATGGCTGCTATGGGAATCATAATCCTCATCTATCTCCTGGGTGGGTGCTTTATGGATGCTTTGGCCCTCATTACTCTGACCATACCTATCTTCTATCCGGCGGTCCTGGCGCTAGGGTTCGATCCGATATGGTTCGGTGTGATAATTGTCCTGGTGACCGAGATAGGCGTCATTACACCACCGGTAGGGGTAAACGTGTACGTAATCAAGGGGATTGCTGAAGATGTTCCCCTGGAGACTATTTTCAAGGGGATATTGCCTTTCCTCGGAGCGCTGATCATCGCCGTCGGTATACTGATGGCTTTCCCCGAGATCGCGACCTTCTTGCCCAGTCTGACCACGTACTGAGGCTGCCGACCCGGTAATTCATTCAGGAAATGAGCGGAGAGATGACTACAATATCAGAACTGCTGGCCCGAAACGCGAGAACGCATCCTCGTGATACAGCACTTATCGAACTGAAGCCCAGCAAAAAAATCAGAAAACAAATCACCTGGAAAGAGCTTGATGAAAGGGCAAACGCGGTAGCCAACGCCCTTATGGACATGGGGATCAGGAAAGATGACAAGGTCATACACTGGATGATGAACTCCATTAGCTGGCTTGAGGCCTACTTTGGCATAATCAGAACCGGGGCATGGGCAGTTCCCCTCAATTTCAGATTCGCCAGCAGAGACCTGAAATACTGCGCTGACATAGCTGAGGCCAAGGCGATGATTCTGGGAGAGGAGTTCACAGAAAGGGTAGAAGCTATCCGTTCCCAGCTACCCACGATACAACACTATGTCTTCGTTGGCCAAAACCCGCCTCTGAATATGGGTAGTCTTGAGGACATGATAGATAAGTCGTCCTCCAGCCCAGCCGACGTCCAGCTAGGAGATGAGGATGAATGTGGGCTCTACTTCACCTCAGGCACCACTGGAGCACCGAAGCCGATACTGCTCAGTCACAAGAATATGGCATGTGCTGCTGTAGTCGAGCAGTCCCATCACCACCAAACGTTTGAAGATAACTTCGTTTTGCTTCCACCCCTATATCATGCCGGCGCCAAAATGCACTGGTTTGGTAGCCTACTCGTGGGCGGGAAAGCCACTCTCCTAACGGAAATCAACCCGCGCTGCATATTCGAAGCCATTCACCAAGAGAGAGGAACAGTCGTATGGCTTCTGGTGCCGTGGGTTCATGATGTCTTGATGGCAATGGACAGGGGAGAGTTGAAAAAGGAGGACTACGACCTGAGCTGTTGGCGGCTCATGCACATAGGAGCGCAGCCTGTACCTCCCAAACTGGTTCAGCGTTGGAAGGAATACTTCCCGAATATGCAGTACGATACAAACTACGGATTAACTGAGGCGGCGGGGCCTGGATGCGTTCATTTGGGTATAGAGAACGAGAGAAAGGTGGGAGCCATAGGAAAGGCGGGCCATAGCTGGGAGGTTCGCATTGTCAATGATAACGGTCAAGATGTGGCCCAGGGGGAAGTGGGCGAGCTGGTCGTCAAGGGTTGCGGCGTCATGAAAGAGTACTACAAGAACCCGGAAAAGACCGCAGAGACGCTAAAAGATGGTTGGCTATATACTGGTGATATGGCTCGGGTGGATGGCGAGGGGTTCATTTACCTCGTCGACAGGAAGAAAGACGTAGTCATCACTGGAGGTGAGAACATCTACCCTGTCGAGGTGGAAGAGGTTTTACATGAGCATGGCAAGATCTATGACGTAGCCGTGATCGGAATTCCAGATGAGAGGCTAGGCGAGATAGCTGCAGCTGTAATCGACCCCAAACCTGGTGAGACTCTGACCGAGGCAGACATAAATGCATTCTGCCAAGAGAACCTCGCTCGACACAATAGACCCAGACGTATCATATTCGACAAGGTGCCACGCAATCCGACCGGCAAGATAGAGAAACCCAAACTCAGACAGAAGTACTGTGGTCAATGACTTGAATGGGGCCTCAGTGGAAAGCCACGGCATAGTTGATACTTGGCGAACCGTGACCACTCCAGGCAACGTTGACCGCACAGGCTGCAGCTTCATATCAAGTGGAGCACTTCAACCTCATGAGGGGCTGCGGTGAAAGGGGTCTTCTACGGGTGGTGGATAGTATTAGCTAGTTTCATTATTGCCTCTTATGTCGCCGGTACCATATTCTATGGCTTCACCGCCTTTTTCGAGCCAATAGTAGCGGAGCACGGCTGGAGCTATACGCAGGTTTCAATCGCCTCCTCCCTCCGTGGCTTAGAAATGGGGATCCTCGCCCCTGTAATAGGTTTTGTCGTCGATCGCTTTGGTTCGAGAAAGATGACATTGTTCGGAGTCATCATTGTAGGCTTCGGGCTAATCTTCGTTAGCCTGACCCACTCGCTCACAATGTTCTACGGCGCGTTTCTCCTTCTTGCTCTAGGGGCCGGTAGTTGCACCAGCGTGGTGCTGACGACAGCGGTGGCTAACTGGTTCAAAAGGAACATCGGCAAGGCACTTGGCATTACAGCCTGCGGCTTCGGTGCTGGCGGAGCGTTTATCCCGCTTATTGTTTGGCTTATTGACGCTTATGACTGGCGAACCGCTCTGCTTATCCTCGGACTGGGAATGTGGACCCTTGGAATCACATTGGCATTCGTCATTCGCGATAAACCAGAGCAGTACGGCTATCTCCCCGATGGGGATACGCATGCTGGGTCGACCAGCAAGTCAGAAGTTCAGGTGCAGGTGGTGGAAGTCGCCTTCAAGGAAGCAATCAAGGGGAGGACTCTCTGGCTCATAGGCCTAGCAGAGGCGATACGGTTCGCGATCCTTACGGCCGTTGTCATCCATATCATGCCCTATCTCAGCAGCATCGGCATATCGAGAAGAGATGCCGGTCTTGTAGCTACAGCCGTGCCGCTGCTCAGCCTCATCGGGAGGTTCGGGTTCGGATGGCTTGGAGACATCGTCGACAAAAGGTATGCCATGGCCAGCACGCACCTCGTTATGGGACTTGGGATGTTAGCTCTCTCTTATGCCAATATACGATGGGCTATTCTGCCTTTTCTCCTTCTTTTCCCCCTGGGATATGGAGGAGGCATGAGTCTGCGCGGGGTTATATTGACAGACTACTTTGATAGAATTCACTTTGGCAAGGCGCTTGGGATAATAATGGGGATATCGTCAATTGGCGGGATCATAGGGCCAGCGCTTGCCGGCTGGACATTCGATACCCTGGGAAACTACAGCGTGGTGTGGTTTGCCTTCTCTGCGCTTACCCTTGTGGCACTGCCAATAATACTCGTGATTCCGGCAGCGAGGGTCCCTGACTTGCAATCCAGAGCACAGTGAGGGCTGCCGCGTGACAAGTGCTTCAGCAACCCGGTTGCCGTGAATCCGAGTCGCTGACTTGAGGCTTCACACTGGTTCACACTGGAGGACCTGGGGATGCATCGGTGATTGATGACACCCAGACAAGCTAGCTGAGGTTTTCTCTTTCCATTATTAGTTCGCCGGCAATGCGAGCTGCCTTGCCCGCGGGAACACGACATTTCTTCGCAGCTCCTGCCTTTGCGAATTCCTCGGCCTCCGATGGGTCCGCCAAGTTGAAGCTTCTGCCGAATATTAATTTGTGGATGTCACGACACATCAGACTGCCGAACTCGCTCTCAAAACTTCGGCAGAATCTTCTAGCCTGTTTAAGCGCGCGAAAATACCCATCCCAATCATCCAGCTTGTCTCGACCAAAGGCCAACCCAATGGCCATCAGTCCACCAATGACGGCTCCACAGGTCTCCCCCCTTAGAGCAATACCAGGCATGACAGTAGCCGCCTTCAAAGTCGCCGCATCACCGAGATGGAATTGCTCCTGAAGAGCCAGAAGGGTCCCTTGAGCGCAGCTGCCGGACATCTCTTCATAGTCCCCGGCCTTTTGCTCAAGCTGGTTCAAGATATCTTCTTTTGAGGGTTTAGTTGACATTTCGGCTGTTCTCCCTGTGAGACTGCAGTGTAGAATGCCGCTGCACGGCGCAAACCCAGACGCAACGCAAAAGGGACTCACGCCTCACCAACTTTGAGTCGCTCCCCTAATGGAAACGACCAGTCCCCTGTCCGGGATTTCGGGCAAGCCTATCCACCGCTTTGAAAGTCGACCGAACTAGTTCTTCTGCCCAAATATGCCGACGGCGCAAGAAAAGGAACCGGGCCTTCCGCCTAAATTATGCGTTAACCCAATAGTGGGATTCTTCCTCTGCCGGGGGCCAGCCCTTCCTTGAAGTTGCAGATAGACCTCGTAGATCATCCTTATCCCGCTGGCACCAATAGGATGGCCAAAGCATTTCAGGCCGCCATC
>JADHWZ010000088.1 GCA_016783225.1 Dehalococcoidia bacterium
CCGAGGGTGACCTGCCTTTTCTCGGATTGGCCCGTGGCTTCGTTCATGACTGTTACGAAGGACTCCGCAGGGGTGGTTGTAACCGCCGATAAAGGCACCAGCAATACGTTCTGAACATTGTATATGGCAATATCAGCCGTGGCCGTGAGACCGCCCTTGAGCTCTACATCGCTGGGGTCAAGCTCGATGGTCACAGCAAATTTAACAACGTTGTTGGCATCCTTTTCACCATAAGGCGAAATGAATGTTATCGCGCCCGTAAATACTTTTTCAGGTACGGCATCTACAGCAATCATCGCCTTTTGCCCTCGTTTGACTTTCAGAATATCGATTTCGTCCACCAGTCCCTGGAACTTGATGGCCGTTGTATCAACAAGTTGAATGGCACCTCCGGATGAATAGTCCTGGGCAGAAAGGACGTCATCCTTTTTAATGCCTACGCTTACCACCGTGCCATCAAAAGGTGCCACTATTATTGTCTTCAGTAAGTCATCCTTCTTATTCTCAAGGGTCACCACAGCATTTTCTAAATCGACCTTGTACTGCTGCTCAGCTTCTAAGGAGAGGCCGTGTTGCAATACATGCTCGTTAGTTCCTAAAATGCCGTTACAGAGTGCCATTTCATGCTGCGCGATACGTAAATTATTATTGAATTCCGGGGAATCGATCCCATCTTTTTCAAGCGCAATAAGTGCTTCATTTAACCTGTCGTCAGCAGCTCCGTACAAATACAGGCATATGTCCTCACCGTAAATAGTCGCATAATTACGCGTTTTCATCCTGTTGACCTTGTTCATGACTACTCTGCCTATACACCCAAGCCGGCGCAAAAGAGTATCAAACATCGGGGCGGCTTCCTCGTATTTCCCTTGGGCAGTCAATTCCCTGACTATCTCGATTTCTGCCTGGCCCTGCTTTATTAAATCAACTACCTTGCGCAGCTCCAGGATGTGAGATACCGTGGTAGACTGGTACGACTGTAGCATTAAATACACTGTGTTTTCGTCATTAACAAACGGCGCCATATTTCCCAGCCCTGACTGCGGGTTGTTTATAGCGTCCTCAATTATTTTTATACAGGCTTCCAGGTCGGAAAAAGCTATATATAACTCAGATGCGGCTGCACTGTAATTATTGGCCTGAAACAGTTCACGTGCTCTGTAAACTTCGTCCTGCGCCCATCCAAAGGATGTTAAAGCAGTGCGGTTCGGATAATAAAATGGATAGCCAAGCGCCGAACCACTGTGAGGGCCATCAATTGGAAACTGGGGCAGCAGCGGCACGGTTTCGTAGAGATTGCTTAATACAGTCTGTACGTTATTATTGGCCGACATGATGTCCAGACGCTGTGCCGTGTCATCCAGCCTGGCCAGTATCGTCCCGGCCTTGACATAGTCCCCCTCCTCCACCAGCACATCTTTGACATCACCTGGTGCACCGAAACGCAAGTCAAACGCCTGCGGCATTACCAGATTGCCATCCACAGAGACAGTTATAGCCAGATCGCCGCGCTGTACGGTAACAACCTGTTTTTCTACTTCCGGCGGGTTTGATTTTGAAGCGCAGCTAATACTCGGAAGAAACAAAATAAATACGCAAATAATAATAGTAAATAATCTATTGAATATTCGGAGCACGTTTGTGTTTACTTTATACCTCCAGGCTTAAATTGCTAGCTGACATATATTTCAGCTTTGGCAGTTCCCGACAATTGATTAAGCTCATTGGTAAAGGCTGTCCAATCGAAGCCCGCCTGCTGTCGGTATTGATAATTTAGCCTGGAAGTACTCGTTTCTTGCTTTCCTTTGTTCGTTACTGAGCCCAAAATCCAATCCTGGTCCACCTTTGCCGTTTCTTAGCTGCGCTTGAATAGAATCTGGCGTATCAACTAACCTGTGCATATTAGAGCCTTGCTGGCTGCGTGTCAAGGCCTAAAAGGTTGCCCCCAACCCGCAGGCTCTATGAGGCTATTCCTTCGTCATCATCCCAAACCCGCCTCATCTGGTGTTCTTTAAGTCCCTGCAAAGTTGTGATACCATCTTGTTGGCTTTGCTGAGACGCTGGTTCGAGTGACTGTCACTGATGTGATAAGGCCTGGCTGTATTTCCCGAGGCGTTGCCAGAAAGCCCGTTTCTTGAAGAAGTGGAAGGGGGGAAACCCGCGACAGGGATATTGAGTGGCAGGGAAGTCCCTGTCGACATGCTGGAGCAGGTCGAATCGGAGTGTGCAACCGAGGCCAACACCTATGGTAGGCGAGTGTAGTAATCCGGGTTTGCTGTGGGCTTGCTGAAGAGGGAGTCATAAGGCAGATTCCTGCTGAAGAAATCTAAATACCCAAGAGGAGGTTGAAACCATGTTTGGTTTTACAGAAGATGAGGAGATGTTTGCCCGAGAACTGAGAAGATTTGCCCAGAAGGAGCTGGCGCCGTTCGCCAAGGAGAGGGCCAAAAAGCCATCCGCCTACCCACCCGAGGTCATAAGAAAAATGGCTGAACTGGGAGTATTTGGGCTTGAATTACCTACTGAATACGGCGGGCAAGGTCATGTGGGATATGTCAAAGTAGGTATAGCATTTGAGGAGATAGGGGCGGGAGACATGATGGCGCCAAATCCTAATGCGTCACTTGTGGCAGGTCAGTATCTCACGCTTTATGGAAGCAAAGAGGCGACCGAAGAGTGGCTACCTGGACTGATTAGCGGTGATAAGCTTAGCTGCCTGGTAGTCACCGAGCCGGAGTGCGGCTCAGATGCTGCAGCAATGAAGGTCCGGGCAAAAAAGGAAGGGGAATACTATGTTATTAGCGGTGAAAAGACATCCATCACTTCTGGCGCTCAGGCCGATGTGGGACTGGTCTTTGCCAAGACCGACCCGGCTGCGGGTGCCAGGGGAGTAACAGCATTTCTGGTGCCACTGGATGACGCTAGCATAAAGAGGAGTACTTTCTCTGACACAGGTTGGATACCAATGCAACGAGCATCATTGTTTTTTGATGATACGCGAATCCACGAGAGGTACCGGCTTGGCGAGGAGGGCCAAGGCTTTTTATATATGATGAGGCATTTTGATTACCTCCGTGTTACCTTGTGTCTCTGGGTACTCGGGGGAGCACGCACCTCTATAGAGGACGCAGTTTCCTATGCGAAGGAGCGTAAAGCGTTCGGGCGCCCCATCTCCACTTTTCAAGGCATTGCCTTCAAAATCGCTGATCATGCTACCAGATTGGAGGCGGCCCGGTTGCTGGCCTATCGAGCTCTGTGGCTAAAGGAACAGGACTTGCCTCATTCGAAAGAGGCGTCCATGGCCAAGTTGCTGTGTCCCCAGGTGGCCGTTGATGCTATACATGCTGCCTTATTGATTCACGGTCATTACGGATATGCTACGGATTGCCCCATTGAGCAACGACTTAGGGACGCAATAGGCTTTGAAATAGCCGACGGGACAGCAGAAATCCAGCAATTGATCATAGCCAGGCAAATCTTTGGGAGAGAGTATGCTCCTCAGTCATGACCAACGCAACTTCCAACTTGCCCGACTGAGGCTTTGCCATGAGCATGTACCGTGCAAAGCCAACCTGGTGAACTCTTGGGAAGGGATTTGGCTTCGTAATGCGATAGGAACCGGCTAATGGACGAGCCTCATTGTTATCAGAGCGACGGTCACATAGAGGGACATGCCAATAAGAACAGAAGGCACTGGCCCCAGTCTGGGTAACAGAAGTATTACAGGTATGACATATAGAAGCCAAGCTGGCAGTAAGAGTAGCATGCTCCTGAAATAGGAAGTCGTTTCACTGACACCACTACTCATATATATGGTGAACAAGGTTACAACGGTGATGCTGGGGAAAAGCGCTACAAAAGCAGCAAGGAGTCCCTTGCCTTGACTCCCGAAGTAGGTCACCAGGGTCACTATTGTTCCACCAAGAACGAAATATGCGGCCAACATTTTTGCGTCCACCATTACCTCCAGGGTTGCTCGTTTTCCAGAATCGATGCGTAGCGGCTATTATATAGCATTAGGCCTTGTTGCAGTAATTGGCTTTGGCGGTCAGATATTGACAGCCTCTTTTCCAAGTTCGATTCTAATCTAGGGCACACTACTCAAGAAGAGGTTTTGTAGGTGAGAAGACTGAGCTTCCTTTTCTCTGGTTGGGCGAACAAGGCAGAGCATCGAATCCAGCACATAGAAAGCTTGGTGAGATAATGGAGGAGGTACGGACCGCTCAGATGAACTTACACCAGGGGACTGTTGAATGGAGAAAGGGAACGCAAGCTGAAATGAGTAGAGCCTGTAGGTGGGACAACTGTGGACAAGCCATGCCCATGCGTGCCTTTGGTCAGATATGCTCAGGTCGACAACCGCAAGCTCTCTGCCTTATTGTCAGGTAGCAAGCCTTCATTCTGGACCCAGCTCCATTCTCAATACCATCTTGGCTAGGTCCCAACAGTGTTCATACAAATGCAGTCCCTTGCTGAAGGCTACCAGGGAACCATCATCGACCCCTATCTCTTTAGCCACATATTCTTTCAGCAGTTGCAGTCCTCCCAAATTTGTCGGGAATCCACCCCAGAGGTCCCAACTCCGGAAATAGACGATGAAGTGGAGGGCATTATCCTGAACGCGAGTGTCGACTAGCCTCATGCATTGAGGGTCTTTCAGGTAGATGCTCGAGGGACTACCTACAGACATACACATCTGGTTAGTGTCATAGCTCAGTTTGTAGCGCCTGATTACCTCTTCTATTTGAGGAGCCAGGTCTTCACCGTAAGTGTACTCCTCGTTGGGTTTCTTGTCGGCTGTCATCAGGTATAACATGTACTCTTCAATGACCTCATCGGTAGTGGGGGCCGGCACTCCGTCGGGAACAGACGGGCTCAGGGGCCTGATGCCCGGGTTGTTGATTGTGACCGCAACCAAGGGAATCTCTTTGCGGTGGGTACCCTCAAAACTGCCTTGCTGAATGAGATACGTTCTTCCTTCCAGTAAGGCCTTTTGAAGGCACTGGAACCAGGCATCTCCTAACCCGACTGCGTTTACTACCGTTAAGTCCACATTCTCCTCCTGAACAGTTTTGCCATTCGCTAAGCTGACCTTGTAATTGCCGCCTTGTGTAGATACTCTTCAGAATAGACAATGGAGCCTTCCTGGAAGGGTCCCCCTCTAATCCAACAAAGGTCTACATGGTCAGGATGCCAGGCCTGGTAATCCTCCTTTTCTTTGAGATGCGTAAGCCAGTCAAAAACCTTCTCGGGCGTCGTTTGTATTTCTATTGAATGTTCCGGTGTTATCGCGTTTTCTTCCTGGTGTCGTAGGTCACGGGAACATGTTCACTCTCATCCGGAATTCCCCGTACCGACTCTGCCGCTATGTTAAAGCACTGCTGGCTACGTGTCAACGCCTCCAATTCGGGCTCTCCTGTTTCAACTCGTGATGAAATAATCCTGGCCCCCTGATCCTTCCTGGGATGGACAGGGTATGCCCATTTGAGGGTAACTTGAGACTTCGTCGTGGTGGTGAAGCTGTGTTTGGAGAATAACAGACTCACGGCAAAAGCACCTGGCTGTCTTCGGCCTACAGGCCGTGGTGCTCCCAGGTAGGTTTTCGCTTCTCTAAGAAGGCGCGGGCGCCATCGGAGTGTTTGTCACCGCGCATCCACATTGAATTCACCAGGTCCGCTTCAATCCGCAACCCCTCCTCTGTGGGCCGGCCCCAGCTTTGCATCACTGTCTCCTTGTCGGAACGGATGGCCCCCTGGGGGAGTTCGGCGATTGTGTGGGCTAGTTCCCGCGCCCGCTCCATCAACCTTTCTCTGGGGACAATCTCCGTAACCAGCCCGATGCGCAGCGCCTCCTCAGCATCGATGCGGCGGCCGGTGATAATGAGCTCCATCGCTCGCCCATACCCCACAATCATGGGCAGCCGCACGCCGCCACCATCACCAAAAACGATGTTCCAGCGTCGCTCCAGGAAACCGAATTCGGCGTGATCAGCGGCGATGCGTATGTCCAGTGAACAGGCCGTCTCCAGGCCGGCGGCGAAGCAGTAACCATTGATGGCAGCGATGGTAGGCTTAAAGATGTCGACGCGACGGGTATAGCCGCAGGGGCCAGCATCCTCGTAGGTGCTGTACTGAAAAAGGCGTCCCTGGTCGTAGTCGATGGGAGCAGTCATTGCAGCAGCATCATTCAGGTCCCACCCGGCGCTAAAGGCTCTATCACCAGCGCCGGTCATGATGGCAACAAAGGCATCGCCATCATCCCGGAAGGTGCGCCAGGCATCGTGAAGCTCCAGCGCCGTAGCCCTATTGAGGGCATTGTGGACCTCGGGGCGATTGAGGGTGATGGTAACGACGTGGCCGTCCCTCTCGTATAGAATGTTTTGATAAGCCATGAAAACACCTCCAATTTGCACTATTTCGCGACGAATTGTCCCGGGTTAGCTATATCAATTGCTTGGCTATGTTAGACACCTGCTTGCTGACTGTCAAGGCGTCCTACAAGCACAAGACCGGTTCTGGCAACGAGTCCTGTGTTGCACAACATGCAAAGCCTTCTGCCTGAACTGTCAGGTTGGCAGGTAGGAGGAGCGGCAGTCTTTTGGGTCATTGTTCCTATCTGCATCTTCTTCTGTCAGTCCGTCGCTTGTCTCACATGATACGGCAAGATGACCTTTCCGTGCTGCTTCAGCAAGCCATGAAAGCACTGGCTCCTGAGCAGGCGAACAGAGAATTGAGCCTTCATACGATTGGGTTCAGCGGTCCTCGTTCGCATTGATCAGTGACACCACTCAGAATGCGGCATAGGTTAATCCTTGCTTCTGCGTCATTGGGAGCCATTCGCTTTGTGTCATTCTGAGGGAGCAGAGCGACCGAAGAACCTGAGTCAGGGTAGACTCCGCGAAGCAATCTGATATTTGTCCCCTTTCTCCGAGGTTGCTTCGTCGCTCACGCTCCTCTCAAAGACGAAACAGGGAGAAGCACTTGCCGTCTCTCTAAGACATTGAAAAAGGACGAAAGCGTCACCAGACTACTGGACGAGTACATCAGCTTGAGGTGTGAGCCTTAATTGACTAAAATGTGTTGGCGTTATTGAACGACTGGTGATGCCAAGCCAGAGTACTGCTGGCTGCTAACAAGGAGTGGTGGCGACATGAAGGAAACGTTCCTGTGCTCCAATTGCGGCTCGGAAAACGCTATGACTAACCAATTCTGCGGGGCATGCGGAGAGAGGTTGGCCAGTGGGGCGCGGCAGTCAACAAAAACGTGTCTCAACTGTGGTTCACAGAATGATCCAGAGTATGAATTCTGCCCGGCTTGCGGGACAAGACTGCCCGCAGCGGCGGAGAAGTCAGCAAGAGAATGCCTCAGTTGCGGCTCGGAAAACCCCTTGGCTTACATGTTCTGTGGAAATTGCGGTGCGAAGTTAGGGATCGACTGCCCCAATTGTGGCAGTGCTGTTCCCGCTGATTCCAGGTATTGTCCAGACTGTGCCTATCTTTGCGGCGAGGGTCGGCACCAGGAGCCATAGCATTAACCAACGATATTGTGTTGAGACCGGTGGCCAGATTCCTTGTTCGCACGTCAATGCTGTCTCAAGGTTTGACCTTCCGAACAACTCTGTTTAGAATTCACCTATAATCCGCTTGAAAATGAGAACTAGGCCGCCACTGTGGTACATCGTGCAAGCGATTGTGGGCACGGTATTGGAAGAGGCTATCCTCGTGGTCATCGTGCTCTTGGTATTGCCATATTTCAATATACATGTACCGCTGTGGGGCTTGGTCGTTTCGATGGTGGGTTTAGCCATCTTTGGGTATGTTACCTACCGAATAGGTAGGCCAACCTTTTTTCTGCTACCGAGGGTGGCTCCTGAGACCATAATCGGCAACGAAGGCAAAGTGGTCAGACCGTTGGCTCCAGAGGGTTGCGTGAAGGTCCAGGGTGTGCTGTGGAAGGCGATGTGTGCGGAAGCGGAATTAGAAACAGGGGACGAAGTTGTGGTGGTGGGAATTGAGAGGCTCAAGCTCATTGTTCGACGGAAAGAAAAGTTCATCTCAACAAGCCGGGATATTGACAATTAATTTGGAGGTGATTGCATGGGAACATATATCAATTACGCCATTTACGCAGCCGTTATGTGCTACATGGTCTATTGGGTGGTCTGGGCTGCCAGACGGCGGATTAGCTACGAAATTTACGAGGCGTGCGCCCTGGCTTGCTTCTTTTCGATTCTGTTCTTGAGTGGATGGAAGGCAGGCGCCGACATGCTGCCATTGACAATTGCTGGTTTCGTACTTTACGTTCCGGCGATTCTTTTTGTAGCCGCCGCCTTCGTTAACCTTAGAAGAAAAGGCAAGCCAAAAGGTGCTTGGGAGGAAACCACGGCTATGATCGACAGCGGGGTTTTTCGGATTGCCCGTCACCCTCTATACCTGGGGACAGCTATCTGGGCGGTAGGAGTGATGCTGGTGTTTCAGTCGATCCTTTCTGTCGTGCTGGGTGCGGCAACAGTCTTCTGCTGCTGGAGGGCATCAAGAGAAGAGGATCGGTTCAACGTCAGCAAGTTCGGGGATGAATATGAGAGCTACATGGGAAAGGTGCCGATGTGGAATTTTGTTAAAGGGGCGTGGAATCTGAGGAAGCGAAGCGGGGGAGAGAACTAGAGAAGTCCAGTGCTTAGCTTTAGCTCGCCGGGGCAACTTCGAGGAGGGATAGCGAAGTCGGCAAAGTAAAGCTTTATGAACAGGGACTGGAGGAATATCCTAGGTCAA
>JADHWZ010000089.1 GCA_016783225.1 Dehalococcoidia bacterium
GCCGGCTTCGCCCTCCCTGAGCACGGCGATGATCTGTTCCTCGGTGTACTTCCTGCGAACCATGATGAGTCCTCCTCAGCTATTCTATTATAGCGGAGGACTCTAAGTCAGGGTGTTACTGTTTCCGGGGGTATGGTCAGCCAAGATTGTTTTCTCCAACAATGCCTAATGATTAATACTCTAGAAGCCTGAACTCCCAGGGTACATTTACTATGCCTATCCGTAGGCACCACCTCCTTTGATACCCATCCTGCCTCCTCTTCCCGACGGATGTCCTCGACACGTTAATGTCGCCCTCGGTAACCTGGGTGGGCTGTGCCCATTGCTGGAACAGCCCCGTAGAACCCAAGGGTTCGGCGCAGGTGATCACACAAAGTAGCGTAATGTGACTTCATCCCGTGATTTAGCGCCTACCACCTTCTTAGCCTCGGAATATACAGGTATCTGTTCCTGAAACCATCAGCCGTCAGGCTCATTATCAACCTACCCAGAAACCACAAGGCGAGTCCTACAACCGCTAAAATGGCAACCTTTCTCGTGAAGCGTGACGTACTGCGAACCGCCATTATGAAAGGAGGTATTCCGACCGTACATACGAGGGAATCAGCGACTATCCGGGAAGCCGCTATTTCGGCTGCTTGGACAGCATCCAGATGCGCAAGATTGTAGCAGTCAATATGTGTGCCCCGACAATGATGATTGGTATACCCAACACCGGAATACCAGGTTCTCCCAGAGGACTACACACCCACACTCCCGCCAGAATCACAGATAAGCCAACAAGAGCGCCAACGATGAGTAGTAGCGTCTCCATCGTTGCCAGCAGAACCACAAATGAACGCACAAGAGCACGAACGATGAGCAGCAGCTTATTCACTAGAGGTTCCTTGTGTCGTCAGTACCACAATACTACGGCTACAGGATAGCAGAAGTATATCCCTGTGTCTAAGTGCCCGGCAAGCCTGTAGTCCGCCGTCGCTGGGACGTGCTCTTGCCGCCTTCAGCAATCCTTCCTTTCTCCACCGACAGGCCCACGCCTAGCCGTCAGGCGTGGAAACCGGCGGGCCTTTTTCGAGGGTCCGTCTCTGCCCGCAACGTGAGCGTCAACGTCCAGCCTCTTTCGTCACACGAAACGATGAAATATTGAGGTATAGGATTTGTCAGTTTATAATCTATAAATGAAAGTTCCTAGAGACTCACCAGGTAGCCGGGAGCAGGCCTGGCATTTATTGTCCCTGTGGAAAAGATAATTGGAGTGGTTCATCTGCTAGGGGAAGAAAGCAGTTAACGGGGAAATGCAGGATACTCTATCTAAAGTAGTAGACTCATGGGAACTGGCTGCTCTTTATATCGTGGTTGAAGGTTAGAGATTTCAAAGGGGGTAGGTGTCAATGAAGACGATTAAAGTCAAGGATGTTTATCAGATTCACGGTACAGCCACAGATTCAATCTCCGAAGACACTTTACTAGAGCACATTATCAGCAGATTTGCTCATGAGCCAGGTCTTCGCGGAGTCTTTCTCATTGACGCACGTCAGAGATTCTCTGGAGTGATAACACGCGCTGACCTGATGAAGTGGGCGCACTTTCAGTTTTTCGGTGGGAAGGGACGGCACGATATAGCGATCTCTGATTTCTTTCGCATCGTAGATGCCAAGAAAGCTAAGGATCTCGTAAGCGGCGACCCTAAGGCGATTACTCTCAAAGAGACTGATACTCTCCAGACCGCGCTTGACAAAATGCTTGACCATGAAGAAGATGTTTTGCCGGTGGTGGACAATGAACGTAGAATCCTAGGCGACCTTAGATTGTCCGAAGTTCTATTAAAAGTGATCGAGATGGGAAAAACAAGTGAGAGAAAATGAGCAGGGCTGAATACAGGTGGATACTATTCAACAATGGTAAGTAAGACTGGACACAGTGAGGAGCAATTCCGCGACAAGGGATATAATACCTCTAATATGGTGATGGAGGGGGAGGTGGCGGAGTCTCTTCTAGTGGCTGCAGGAAGATACAAGCCAGACATGATTGCACTTGGGGGCTAAGGACCGTACCGGCATCGAGTCGTTTCTCTTCGGGAATGTCGCCGAGAAGGTAGCTCATCACGCCATGTGCTCCGTTCTTATTGGACGAACCCAAATGTAAAAGACACACCAATAGCGCTGGAATTCTATCTGAACATAAGAGTAATCCAGAAAAATGTCAGGCACAACCGGGCATTGTCACTAGAGGGAAAGTGACCATAGACATTTTCAGTTTTCTTAGACCAAAACCGACCATATCTGATGAGGAAATCAAGACAGGGCTGCGGTGGTTAACCCTGGAAGGCACTGTTTCCATGGGTTTCAGCAGTATCACCACCAGCGGTATACTGGCTGCATTTGCCCTCGCCCTCGGAGCGAACAACCTTCAGATTGGTATATTAGCCGCTATCCCCTTCATCACGCAGCCCCTACAGATACCGGCCATCTTCCTTGTCGAGAAATTCCAGCAGCGCAAGTCCATCGCCACAATTAGTTGGTTCTTTTCCCAGTTGCTCTGGTTTCCCGCAGCACTGATTCCCTTTTTCATTAAAGCACCCAGTGCCGGGGCAATATCGATGCTTCTGGTACTCATGGCAGTGCGCAGCGTGCTGTCTGCCGTGTGCAACTGTGCCTGGAATCCCTGGATTCGCGACCTGATACCCCAGAAAATCCTGGGCAGCTTTGCTGCCAGACGGCTGGCTATGGCAACAGCTGTGGCCATCGTATTCGGTCTGGGGGCCGCTTTTTTTGTGGATTTCTGGAAGGGGCAGGTATCCTCTGAAAATGTCATTCATGGCTATACCTACGCTCTTCTCTTCGGTGCTGTTTTTCTGGGTATGGCCAGCCCGGTATTCATGTCATTCATGCCGGAACCGCTGATGCAATCCATTCCCGGACCGAAACCTTCGCTGGTGCAGATCCTGACCACTCCGCTGCGCGATATTAATTTCAGGAGGCTAATGCAGTTTCAGTTCCTATGGGGCTTTGCCTCCAATCTGGTTATCCCCTTCTTTGCTGTGAATATGCTGCAGCGATTAGGCCTGCCGCTTTACTGGGTGATTGGTCTCAGCGTAATTAGCCAGCTATTTAACATTCTTTTCCTGCGGGTCTGGGGACCCTTCGCCGACCGGTTTGGTAGTAAGATAGTGCTTTCCCTGGGAGTTTCCCTGTACCTGATTGTTTTCCTCGGCTGGATATTCACCACTATGCCGGAACGCTATTTCCTGACCATTCCACTGCTGATAATCCTGCACATCTTCGCCGGTATCGCCACTGCCGCCGTCAGTTTCACTATGGGAACAATCGGCCTGAAGCTCGCCCCCCGAGAACAGGCAACCTCTTACCTGGCCACTTCCGCACTGGCTGCTAACATCGGCGCCGGACTTGGCCCCCTGGTAGGAGGTCTTCTGGCTGACTTCTTCGCTACCAGACAGCTTAACCTGGTATTCACATGGTTAGACACCGCTCGTTCGGTTGAGCTTCCGGTCTTTAGCATGACAGGCTTCGACTTCCTTTTCGGCATCGCCTTTATCGCAGGGCTGGCAACACTGGGTATCCTGGCGACTGTCCGTGAAGAAGGCGAGGTAGACCGCGAGGTGGTTCTCGAATCGCTGATGGCTCCGATAATATCACTATCACAAACGGTTAGCTCGGTACCGGCACTTAGCTTTGTCGGTAACGTCTCGATAGGTAATTTGAGACGTGTCTCGGTACCGGGCCTGGACGTAGTGTTGGGTGTTACCGCCTATCAGATAGCCAGCACCGCCAAAGGAATAACTACGGCAATGGTGCGTGGTCGGAGGATAGGTAGAGGACTTGCCAGAGCACTGGCTGAAGGTCTATCTACGGTTTGGAAAGACGGGGAAGGGGTAAAAACTCATGGCCTAGAAATCAGCCAGCATACGGCACGCGGCGCTATGCACGCTCTGGACGAAAGACCGCTAGAAATAGAGAGTCTGGTGCAATCTGTAACATCAGGCGTCATTGAGGCCTCAAGAAAGGCGGGCGTGATGCCTGAGGATGCCATCGTTGGTGTTAGTCAGGGTATTATTCAGGGGGCTATGGAAACAGACGCTGACATACGTATAGCCGTGCAACAAATCATAAAGACAGCCAGGGAAATGGCAGCTAAGGCCGGCCTTTCAGAAGAAACAGCGGTGACCAGAGCAACCGAAGGAGCACTACAGGCAGCGGAAGATTACGGGTCGGATGTATATAACAGGGTGAAGGATGCCCTGCGACAAGACAAAACTGATTGACCCTTATTACCCCCATGTCCGCTATATATTAAGCTATTACGGCCATGAAAGCATCAGTAATCAGAAGGGAGATGACAGGATGAAAAAGATGTTCACTACGCACACTCCCGATACCCATCGGAGAGAAGAATTGCTCCATAGAATTGAGCGCCTCACCGAGCTACCATTACTAGTCCTTTCTTTCATTATGATTCCACTTCTTATCGGTCCCTTATTTTGGGAACTCTCCTCCTCGGAGGAGACCATTTTTCTCACGCTTGATACCTTCATATGGGCGATATTTGCCATTGACCTGACCATTAAGTTCATAATTGTTACCCAGCGATTACCCTATTTAAAACGACACTGGCTCGAGGTTCTAGTAGTCATCGTACCGTTCCTCAGGCCGTTACGTGTCATTCGCATCCTCATATTCGGTTCTCGGGCGTGGGTTGGCGCGAGAAGACTGGTCAATATCGATTTCCTGCTTGTCTACGGGTTGGGCCTCATTATCATAGCCGCCACCGTGGTTGCATCAGTAGAAGGCGGTGAAAACGCTTCCATTCAATCCTTTCCTGATGCCCTGTGGTGGGCGGTGGCTACCATCACGACGGTGGGTTATGGAGATAAGGTACCGATATCAGTAGCGGGGAGAGCTGCCGGTTACGTACTGATGTTTGGAGGGATAGCCTTTTTCAGCGGATTCACGGCAAACCTGGCCTCATTCCTTGTTAGAAGTAAGAACGGCAATGAGAAGGTTTTTCAAGACCTCTCATCAGAAGTGGCTGGACTCCGCAAAGAAATTACCAGGCTACGTAGCCAGATCAGTCAGCAGTCTGTTTCCGATGTATAAAGGGAATTGCTTGATGTGCATATCTCTTTTTTGCATACAGAAAGACCAATTCTTGATTGTTACCTGTTATTTAAAGGCTCTTTATCTCCGGCATCACTCTCCTGGTCGGACTCTCCTGTCTTTACGCGACGTCCAAGCCGCAGGCGACCAAACCTGGCCATAGATGACTTCATCCCGCGAAACACACCTGCCACTTGTCCCCGGACACCTTCCGGTAATGTTGGGGCTTCCTGCGCAGACACCTGCTCTTCTCCAAGAAGCATGCGCCCGAATGTCCTCGTAAATTGACTGTGTATCTGTGTTACGGAGGTCAACACTATGTAGAGTACCAATGCAAGCAACAAGAGCGGAACTGTCAGTGCCAGGGAACCGAAGAAAAGGAGACGGGAAACGAACGGGACAAACCATAGACCGACCAGCACCGCAAGGATAATGAAGATGCTATCTCGTAAGACGATGCGCAGTCCTTCTCGTCCCCATAGTCTGGCGCTGGCACGACGGCTGAGAGCATGTCTGACAGCTTCATCAACCAGCGACCTGAGGTTGCGCCAGATGAGGACGACCGCTGGTACACACAGGACTATGACCAGAAAGCCCAGCACCGCCGCCAGCAGACCTTGAGGCATCCCGATCGCGCCCGCCAGTTCCTCGGTGAACTGGAGTACTACTGTGCCGGTACCGACAGTCGCCGCGATAATCGCGAGGTCAATGAGAATAGCCCTGATCATCCTCCTGGTCCTGTGTCCGGTGTCGCTCTGTCGGGAGGAAGTACGGCGCAGCGCCTGGAGCCAGTCGGTGATGTCAGTGACGTACTCGCGAAGCATTCGCGGCGCCCGTCTATCAAGGAAATCCACAACTGAATCGGCGGAACGGATGATGTAGGGGGCAGCCAGGGATGTAAGAGCCGTGGCGGTGGCAATCACCGGGTACAGAGGGGCAACAACCACACTGTGGTCAACTCCGATTTTGGCGATTGCCAGTGAGAACTCTCCCATCTGGGCTTTGCCCATGCCCACTTGCATAGCGGTTCTACCTCCGTAACCTGTGGCAAAGGTAGCCATGGTATTGACTGCTATCTTCCCCAGCATAAATACCACCGCCACACAAATAGCGGGAATGATGAAGTCCCTGAGATGGACAATGTTAATAAGCATTCCTATCGTCACGAAGAACAAGGCAGCAAACATATCTCGTACAGGGGACACCACTTCTATGACTTCTTCTGAGTGCTCGGTATCACCTATCAAGGCACCCATCAGGAAGGCTCCAGCGGCTGCTGATAGCCCCAGATACTTGCTGAACATGGACAAGCCGAAGCATAAGGCCAGGGCGGTTATCAGCAGAGTCTCATTAGAGTGAAACCGACGAGTGAAACTCATAACCCTGGGCACAATCAGTGCCCCGATTCCCAGTACTGCTATGACGAAGATGGCCAGTTTCAGTACTAGCCAGCCAGCGTTGCCTAAGTCCGTGACACCTGTTGTTGCCACTCCTGAGAGTACGGCGATGATGACTACGGCAGCGAAGTCTTCAACAACAAGGATTCCCATGATGAGCCGGGAGGACAGAAGATTCTTTCTGCCCAGGTCAGCAAGTATTCTCATAATCACGGCGGTGCTGCTGATATGCATGGCTGCTCCCAGGAAAACAGCATCAAGCGTCGACCAGCCCAGAAGTCTTCCCAACCCGTACCCAAGACCAATCATGGTGGTGATTTCTACCACGCCGATTATGAGGACCGCCGGTCCTATCTGCCGAATCTTGCTCCAGCTGAACTCGAGGCCCAGGCTAAAAAGGAGCAGTATCAGGCCTAGGTCTGCGAGCGCCCGTACCGTGCCGACATCCTGGACCGGTGAAACAGGGAAAGTATATGGACTAACCAGCAGACCCGCTATTAGATAGCCGAGTATTGGCGGTTGACGGAGCTGGCGAAACAGCAGGGTCACCACGCCAGCCACCACCATGATTATGGCAAAGTCTTTAAGAAAGGCGAACTCTTCCACGCTATATTGCCCTACTCATAGAGTAATTTGCCGGTGTCTACCCGGTAACGTATCGGTAACGTATAATATATAGATTGTTTTACCCGATGGCAATGGGTAAGGTACAATGATTTGGAGATGGCAACCAGTAGTTGTTATCAGCAAACACATATAAGAGACAACAACCATGAGTGAGAAGGTAGCATCCACAGATGCCAATCCCATGTGGTACCAGCTTCCGGCAGCAGAAGTTATGCAGCTGCTAGGCGCGGAAAGGTCGGGACTTTCCTCCGGAGAAGCCAAAACAAGGCTGACCAAGTACGGGTATAACGAAATCAGATTTAAAAAGCGGGGGGCCCTTACCCGGTTTCTGCTCCAGTTCAACAGCCCCTTGGTCTACGTGCTCCTCGCGGCGGCGGCGGTCACCGCTTTCCTGGAGATGTGGGTAGATTCGGGTGTCATCTTCGTAGTGGTCCTGGCCAATACAATAATTGGCTTCATCCAAGAGGGTAGAGCCGAGGCTTCTATGGAAGCCCTGACCAGTATGATGGTACCGGTGTGTACTGTCCTCAGGGATGGCAAGCAGCAAGAGATACCAGGTAGGGAGCTCGTCCCCGGGGATGTGGTTCTCCTTGAAGAAGGTGACCGTGTTCCGGCTGACCTTCGACTGTATTTCACTAAAAATCTTAGCGCTGATGAGGCTGCCCTGACCGGTGAGTCCGTTCCGGCGGAGAAAAGAAGTGAACCGATACTGAGACCGAACCTGCCACCGGGCGACCAGCGCTGCATGGCTTTCAGTGGCACCTTCACCACCCGTGGCTCGGCACGCGGTATTGTGGTGGCCACCGGTGAGGGTACCGAGATTGGGAAGATAGCCAAACTCATGAAGGAAACACCCAGAGTTGTTGCCGCTCCACTGATGAGAAAGATAGCCCAGTTCACCAAATTCCTTATTATATTAATCATGGTCATTGCTGTCCTTAACCTCCTTCTCGGTGTTTTCATCGGTGGCTATGACCTTCTCTACTCTTTCCTGGCTTCCGTTTCGCTGGCGGTAGCGGCCATACCTGAAGGGCTGCCGGCGATTGTCACTATTGCCTTAGCCCTCGGTGCCAGGGCAATGGGACAGAGAAATGCCCTCATCAGAAGGTTGCCGGCAGTGGAGACACTGGGTTCAGCTACGGTCATCTGCTCGGATAAGACCGGGACACTGACCAAAGGCGAGATGACGGTTGTGGAGATATTCTGCGGCGATAAGACCTACCAGGTCAGCGGCGTAGGATATGCCCCCAGAGGAGAGTTCACTCTTGACAGCCGGACGGTTGACGTTGCCAATGACCCTGACCTCTCACAAATACTGAAGACAGGTCTGCTGTGTAACAGTGCCGCCATCGAAGATACCGGAGACGGTTACAAGCTCTCCGGAGACCCCACGGAAGGAGCGCTGGTAGTGGCCGGTCTTAAAGCCGGCTTTTCTGCTAACTCTGAAAGACTGGACGAAATCCCATTTGATTCGCAATCACGCTACATGGCGACACTGAACCAGAAAAGACACGGGAATGTTATCTACCTCAAGGGCTCACCAGAGCGGATACTTGAAATGTGCCGGGGACAGCTTGTCAATGGCTCGGT